>JAUIEL010000298.1 GCA_030428825.1 bacterium | reverse complement strand
GGGCCGAGGTTGAACGACACGAGCTGCGATAGGTTCCCGCCGATGAAGAGCGGCTTCAGCGTCCCCGGCACCGGGAGGTCGGAGATCGGGTCGGTCTGGACGACCGAGAACGGGCTGACGACGTCGAGGGTCAACCCTTCCAGCGTCTTGAGGCCGCGGCCGAACGAGATGTTCTCGAGCGTGAATCCGTCCGCGGGCGTCCCGTCGTCCTGCGGGTGGCCGTCCTCGTACACCTTCCCCTTCACCGGGTCGGGCGGCGTGACCTTGAAGCTCCACGCGTACTCGCCGGTCGTCCCGCTTTGACCGGTGATCCGGAGGCGGTACGTCCCGAAGGTCGGGAGGTCGATCTTGCTGAGGGAGACCTCGGTCACCTCGGGGTTCGTCTCGATCCCGCCGGCGATCGCCGCGAGGGTTCCGCCGGGGCCGACCAGCTCGATCGCGAACGGCTGGACGTCTCCCGTCACCCGCTCGATCGAGCCCTTCAGCTTCGAGCCCGCGCGCGCGTGGAACTCGATCTCGTCGATCTCGCCCGGCGCGGAGATGGTCGCGCCGCCGCTGAACTTCTTCGGCGCGCTCCCCTTGATGACCGCCTTGTACGTGCCGGTCAGCTGGTTGGCCGAGCTGACGCGCACGTAGTAGACGCCGGTCGCCGGAAGCTCGAACCCCTTGATCTGGGCCTTCTTCTTCTTGAGCTTCAGCGCCGAGCCGACGTCGATCGGCGTCATCGCGTCGTCGAGCAGCTCGAGCCCGGGGTGGAGGTTGTTCCCGGAGTTCGCGGTCACGGTGACCTTGAGGGTCGACCCGGCGACCTCCTCGAACTGGATCAGGTCCTCGTCGAGCGAGCTGTCGATCAGCCCGAGGAACTTTTCGTTGAACATGATCTCACCGGCGACCTGACCGAGCGCGGCGGGGGTACCGAGCGCGGCGACGAGGACGCCGGGGAGGATCAGGAATCGACCGACCGACCGAAGGGACATGCCCATCGAGTCACCTCCAGGAGGGGGGTGTCAGCGGGAGTGGGGCTGCTCACCGACACGAGCACCAGAAGTCTACGCTGCTACGGGCGAGGAGTCAATTCGACCTAAGAGACTTCCACGAATGACATTTACGAAACAAGCCCGGACGGCTCCTCGCCGCCCGGGTCCCCACTCCGATCGTGCGGTCACTCGTGCCGGAACGGCACGACGACCTCGTCGAGGATCGGAGTGAGCTGCGAACTCGTGTTCGACTCCACGCGGGCTTCGAACTGGATGTAGGGGGTCCCGGCCACCTGGTTCAAGGCGTGATCCGGGTTCGCCATCTGTTCGGGGGTCACCCAGGGGGTCACGTCGAGGCTCTCGACGCCGCTCCCCGAGGCCCGGAACCGGATCTCGAGCTTCGTCCCGGCCGGGATCGCGTCGAGCGGCGGATCGAAGATCGGCGCCAGGAACTTCGGGTCCGTCACCCCGGCCAGCGCCCCGTTCGGCGCGGGCTGGACCCGGACGAACGGCGACCGGAGGAACGACTCCCGCTTCACGTAGTCGAACGTCATGAAGTACCGGGCGTTGTCCCCGAAGTTGTTCACCTGCTGCCCGCCCTGCGGGTTCGGCAGCTGACCCGTCGCGACCTGGTCGATCGTCGGCACGGGCGTCTGCGTGTCGAGGCACCCGACCGGCGGCACCGTCGCGTTCTGCGGTGGACGGAGGCAGTAGCACGGCAGCCCGGGAGGCGCCGGGGTCGGACCGGCCGCGTGGGTGATCGAGTCCGGATCGAGCGGCGCCGCGTTCCCGTTCTGCCCGTCCATCGCGGGTCCGTACGAGATGAGACAGCTCGCGGCGCAGTTGTTCTGGGTGAAGCAGCACGACAGGCAGCCGGTGCCGATCGAGAAGACGCGGAACCGCGGGACCGCCGACGAGAGGACGCCGAGCGCGAACTTCAGCCGGTTGCCGGTCGACGGCGGGTTCAGCGGATCGACGACCCGGACCCGGTACTCCAGGAGGAGCGACTCCGGACGGCGCTCCCCCTTCTTCCCCCCCCACGTGGTCGCCTGCGGGCCGTACTTGCCGCCGGTGAACGTCGCCTGGTCGCGCACGCCGTTGTTGTAGGCGAACGGCGCGGTGAACTCGGGGAACGGGTGGTACTTGTGCTGCGTCCCGGCCGGGACGTAGGTGCTCGCGTTCGTGATCGTGAACGGCACCCCGATGGTGCCGCCGTTGCCGTCCGGCGCGCCGACGACGATCTGACGCTCGTGCGCGACTCCGCTCTCCGCCTCGACCGCCGCGTAGTTCGCCGCCATCTCGCCGTCGAGGCCGCTGTTCGGGTGCCACGGGACGCCGGCGGATTGACCGGTGTCCGGCACGATCGGCGAGTGCCCCGCGTGGATCGAGATGTCCGGCAGCACCGTCTCGAACACCAGCCCGCCCGGGAACGCAGGGGCGTAGGAGATCCGGAACAGGTCGAGGGACGTGCCGGCGAGCGCCTCCCAGTCGGGAGAGGCGTCGACCGCGCGGTAGACGTGCTGCATCCTCACGCCGCCGAGGACCGAGAAGCTGCCGATCGGGGTCGACGAGCCGGCCGGGAACGCGTCGAGCTGCGTCACGTTGCCGTCGATGTCGAGCGGCGGGTCGAAGTCGTCGTGGACCTTCGTGAAGAACTGCACCGGCGCGCCCGAGAGGAAGCCGTTGGTGAACAGGTTCAGGTCCGCCAGCCGCGGGCCGTACAGGTTGCGCCCGTTCGCGCAGAGCGACGGCGGGACGTCGCGATACGTGATCCCGGTGTTCCCCGCGTCGTCGAAGCCGCTCTTCGGCCGGCCGAGGAACCGTTGGACCACCGCGCCGACCTCCTCCAGCTCGGGATCGCCGAGGGTCACGAACGAGAACGAGTAGTCGATCACCCCCGACTCGGGCGAGAGGAACGAGAGCGGGAAGGCGAGCGGCTGCCCTCCGAGGTCGGTCACGCCACGGTGTCCCTCGCGCTCGAACTCGAGGTACCCCTCCTCGCCCAGGAGCCCGGCGAGCACGTCGGCCGGCGGCACCGCCTTCAGGTGGAGCGCGAGCGTCCGCGGCGACGGCCCGAACCCGACCGGCACGTCGGTCCCCGCCGCCGGACCGAAGTCGATCCGCCGATGCGGCCGGAACGTCATCGCGCGGCCGCCCTGGCTCGCCTCGACCCGACCGACGAAGTTCAGGCCGAAGTTCTCGATCGCCGGGGAGTTCGACACGAAGAACGTCTCGTACGGTCGGAACGACTCGGGGAGCATCGGCTCGCTGAACCGGAACGTGAACGAGGAGAGCGAGTCGATCGGTCCGGTCGCGTCGATCGGCACGCCGTTCCGGTCCCGGACGACGACGAACCGCAGGAGGTCCGCGTTCTCCTCGAGCTGCGGGTTGTCGGGGTCGAACAGGAGCGGATCGATCGGGTGGCTCGGGTCCGGCTCGAAGTACTCGGCCCGCACCAGCTCGACCGCCTCGCCGATCGCCGGCGGGACCACCATCGCCGACGCGAGGACGACGTCGTTCCGGAACCGACCGTCCGGCAGCGGCAGGACCGTGTTCCGCACGACGACGATCTCCTCGGTCAGCGGTCCGTCCGGACGCAGGCGGAGGATGCCGCCCGCCCACTCGCCGAGCCCCCCCTTCGCCTCGACGTCGAACGGATCGGCCCGCACGAGTCCGAGCAGATCGGGACCGAGCGTGTCGCCGAGCGCGGGCTGGACGAAGTCCGGGTCGTACGTGTCGACGACCCGGTGCTCCCGGATCAGCCGCGGCGCGGTCTCGTCGGGGAGGAACCCGCCGTACCCCTGGCTCCCGACCCCGACGTCGGTCTGGTCGAAGAAGTCGAGCGCCTGGTTCCCCGGGTTGAATCCGATCGCGACGCCCCCCGCGTCGAGCGACCCGAGGAGGTCCTTGCGGGGCTCGATCGTCGAGCCGGTGACGCTCTTCAGCGGGAACGGGCCCGACCCGACGACGGCGAGGTGGCCGACCCCGTTCGCGTCCGCGGTCGGGTTCCCGGCGGCGTCGAACACCACCGGCGACGCCGGGAGGCCGACCTGGTCGTCGAGGACCGGGTTCAGGATCAGGTCGTGCCCGTCCTCGAACACCTCGCAGACGACCGCCTGCCCGCTCACGACCACGCGGATCGGGCTCTCGTCGGTCAGCCGCCCCTCGCCGTCGAGACGGAGCGAGGCGCCGTCGACCTTCCGGCTGAAGCGGAGCACGAGCGCCGCGTTCCGCGGCACGATCGGCGGGGTGAAGAGCGGCCCGAGCGCGAACGCCGGGAACGGATCGAGGTTGCCGCCCGGGAAGAGCGGCTCGAGCGAACCGGGGACCGGCAGCCCGGAGATCGGGTCGGTCCGGACGAGCGAGTACGGGCTCTTGACCGTCATCGCGAGCCCGTCGCTCGTGAGCAGTCCGCGCCCGAAGAAGACCTCCTCGAGCGTGAACCCGTCGGGCGCGACGCCGTCGTCGTGCGGGTGGCCGTCCTCGAACACCTTCCCCTTCGCGGGCGGCGGCGGCACGACCTTCAACTTCCACGCGTAGCCGCCGGTCGTCCCCGACTTCCCCGTGACGCGCAGGCGGTAGTCGCCGACCGACGGGAGCGCGACCCCGTCGAGGGTGAACGCGGACCCGTCCTCGCTCTCCGCCGCGCCGCCCGCCAGCGCGACCAGCGCGCCGCTCGGCCCGACGAGCTCGACCGCGAACGGCCGGACGTCGCCGGAGATCCGCAGCAGGCTCCCCTTCAGCACGGAGTCGGCGCGCGCCGAGAAGACGACCTCGTCGAGCTCGCCCGCGGCGCCGATGGTCGACTCTCCCGAGAACTTCTTCGGCGGACTCCCGCCGAGCTTCAGCTTGTAGACGCCGGTGAGCGAGTTCAGGGAGCGGACGCGGAGGTGGTACTCGCCGCTCGCCGGCAGCGGGAACTTCTTCAGCTTCGCCTTCTTCTTCGCCGTCTTCAGCTTCGTCCCGAGGTCGATCGGCGTCATCGACGCGTCGAGCAGCTCGAGCCCGGGGTGCAGCCCGTTCCCCGACGACGACGTGACGGTGACCGTCAGGATCGACCCCGCCACGTCGTGGAACGACACGACGTCGGCGTCGTTCGGCGCGTCGATCAGGCCGAGGAACCGCTGGTCGAACGCGAGCGTCGCGTCGACCTGCGCGGTCGCGGGAGCGGCGAGCGCCGCGAGGACGACGACGCCGAGAACGGAGCGGGACGAGGAGCGGCACGGCGCGAGCATCGGACGACCTCCACGGGGAAGAGGTGCATCGAATCGGAGTCGACGGTCATCGACGCCGGTTCCGCCGGACGCTGAGCGCCGAGTCGACCTCCTGTAGATGCTCCGACGGGAGCGGGTAACCGAGTCGCTCGAGCGCCGCCCGCTCGAGCCGGCGCATCCGAAGCGCCCCCCGCGGATCGTGGTCCTCCTCGCCGAGCAGATGCAGGGTGCCGTGGACCGCGTACAGCAGGAGCTCGGTCAGGAACGGGAGCCCCCGTCGCGCGGCCTGCCGTCGGGCCTCGGGGGCGCAGAGGATCAGCTCGCCGTCGACGCCGTCCTCGTCGGCGTCGAACGGGAACGCGAGCACGTCGGTCGTCCGGTCGGCGTCGTGGAAGTCGCGGTTCAGCCGCCGCATCGTCACGTCGCCGACGACCGCCACCGAGAGGAACGGCGCGCGGCGGCGGGCGACCCGCGCGGCCTCGCGGACCGCCCCGTCGAGGAGGCGCGACAGCCGCGCGCGGCCGCACGGCAACCGGCGGGCGCGGACCGCGACCTCGACGGTCGGCCGCGGGCTCAGGAGCGCGGCCCCCGGCCGCCGTTCCCGTTCGCGCCGCCCGCCCCTCCGTCCTCGTCCTCCTCGTACGCCTTCACGATCCGCTGGACCAGCGGGTGGCGCACGATGTCCCCCTTCTCGAGCTCCACGACGCCGATGTCCGGGACGTTCCGGAGGATCCGCGTGCAGTGGTGGAGGCCCGACGCCACCCCGGCCGGGAGGTCGGTCTGCGTGGCGTCGCCGGTGACGACGATGCGCGACCCCTCCCCCATCCGGGTCAGGAACATCTTCATCTGCGGCGGGGTCGTGTTCTGCGCCTCGTCGAGGATGATGAACGCGCGGTCGAGAGTGCGGCCGCGCATGTAGGCGAGCGGAACGATCTCGATCACGTCGTTCTCGAGGTACCGCCGCACCTGGTTCGGGTCCATCAGCGCGAACAGCGCGTCGTACAGCGGGCGGAGGTACGGGTTCACCTTCGCCTACATGTCCCCGGGGAGGAACCCGAGCCGCTCGCCCGCCTCGACCGCCGGCCGCGCGAGGACCAGCTTGCGGTGGTCGCCGCGGCGGAGCGCCGCGACCGCCGACGCGACCGCGAGGAACGTCTTGCCGGTCCCCGCGGGGCCGAGCACGATGGTGATGAGGTTCCGCGCCAGCGACTCGACGTAGCGGCGCTGGCCCGGCGAGCGCGGACGGATGCCGGAGGTCAGGATGCGCGTCGGATCCGCGGGCGGCGCCGAGCCGTCGGCGAAGATCCGCTCGAGCGCGGTGTCTCCCTGCCCCTTCCGGACCGCGATCAGCGCCCGATCGAGCAGCGCCTTCACCTCGGCGACCGCGTCCTCCTCCCCCAGGATCTTCAGCGCCCCCTGGCGGCTGACGAGCTCCACCGGGAACCTCCCGCAGAGGAGGCGCCGCCACTTGTCGCGCGCGCCGAACAGGCGCTGCTCCTCCTCCAGCGACTCGAGTTCGATCTGTGCTTCCAACCGTCCTCGTTTCACCCGGCGACGCCCCGCCGGGACCGTACGTCCGGCGTCAGAGCGGGATCCCCCCGCGCACGACGAGGAACCAGTAACCGACCGGGGCGGCCAGGACAAGGGAGTCGATCATGTCGAGCGTCCCGCCGAACGTCGGCACCAGGCCGGACGAGTCCTTCACGTGGAGCCAGCGCTTGATCAGCGACTCCGCCAGGTCGCCGAGCGGCGCCGCCACCGACAGCAGCAGTCCGAGCGCGACGCGGTCGACGACCGGCAGCGGGCGCGCGATCCAGCCGCCGCCGACGACGGCGATCGCGATCGCCAACGCGGTCCCGCCGGCGAATCCCGCCCACGTCTTCCCGGGGCTGACCTTCGGCGCGAGCTTCGGGCCGCCGATCGCCTTCCCGACGAGGTAGCCGCCCATGTCGGTCGCCTTCGCCGTCACCACCACCAGGATCGCGAGCTGGACGCCGTGCGGCGCCGCCGGGAGGAGGAGGAGGTCGACCAGGAACGCGAACGACGCCACGTAGAACAGGACGAGCAGCGTCCCGGCGATCCGCGCCGGTCCCTCCTCGACGTCCCCGCGCCGCACCTCCAGCGCGAGCATGGCGGCGAACATCGCCGCGAGGATCGCCTCGTCCCCCCGCCCCACCGGCGCGCCGGCGAGCACGAGCGCCGCGCGACCCACCAGGACGGCGACGACTCCGAACAGCGCGAGGCGAGGGTGCACCGGACGGCCGCCCCGGCGGAGCATCTGGATCAGCTCGCCACCCGCCAGGACGCCCATGACGACGGCGAGCGAGGCCGAGATCCACGGGCGGGACCATCCGGCGTCGAGCGTGAGGACGAGCCAGAGGACGCCGAGCGCGACCCCGCCTCCGAGGCAGCGCTTCCAGACCGGCGTGGGCGGCGGCTTGTTCCCCTCCGCCACCGTCATCGCCCGAGCGGCGCCGGGGCCCGCGGGTCCTTCCCCGAGGCGAGCCCGCCGAACTTCCGGACCCGGCCCTGGAACTCGGTCAGCGCGGCGTGGAACTGCGGGACCCGAAACTCCGGCCAGCAGACGTCGCTGATGACGATCTCCGCGTACGAGATCTGCCAGAGGAGGAAGTTCGACACCCGCCGCTCCCCCGCGGTCCGGACGACGACGTCGGGGTCGGGGCCGGGCTGGTAGAGGCGCGCGGAGAGCGCCGCCTCGTCGATCGCCTCCGGCGCGAGCCGCCCCGCGGCGACGTCCCGCGCCACCGACCGGCAGGCGTCGACCAGCTCGGCCCGC
>JAUIEL010000943.1 GCA_030428825.1 bacterium | reverse complement strand
CTGGTGGAAGTGGCCGGGAGCGTCCGGGTTCAGGTTCGTCCAGTCGCCGATCTTCAGGCCGATCGCCTTCAGGTCGTCCTCGACGTCCGCGAGCTTGTCGTCGTCGCAGAAGCAGTCCGCCTCGAGCGCGCTCCGGACCTTCTTCTGCTTCTTCTTCAGCTTCGAGAGCTTGGAGGTCATGCGGTCGAGGTTGTCGTCGCCGATGTCCGTGTCGAACCGCATCTGCAGCTCGGACTTCAGCTCCTGGACGTTCAGCGTGTCGGAGGTCACCTCGGCCAGCGCCTCCTCGAGCGGCTCGACCAGCGCGCTCAGCCCGATCGCGTCGATCACGGCGTCGGGGAGGGAGGTCACCGCGGACGCCTCGCCCGCCACGTCGACGGCGGCGATCATCAGCTCGCACCCCATCTGCTTGAACTGCCACTCCAGGTTGTTGTAGATGCGCGGCTCGCCGTTCTTGTCGACGTACAGGTAGAGCTTCTTCACCGACTTGCCGTCGTTCTTCGTGCGGTTCTTCTGGGTCTTCCAGTAGCTCTTCTTCTTGTGCTCGGGGAAGCTCCGGCCGTCGTCGCGGAAGTAGACCATCCGCGCGGTGAAGCCGGGGTCGAGCTTCTCCTTGGTGATCGTCTTCTCGCCGTACGCGGGGACCAGGAACCCGTTCGAGCCGCCCTGCAGCCGGTGGCACTCGCCGACGATGTCCTTCTGGTACTCGGCGATCCGCTTGTCCGTCCCGGTCTCGTTGTAGATCGTCACCTCGTCGCCGGCGGTCGAGATCGGCCCCCAGATCGAGTCCCAGAACTCGGCCCACGCCTGACCGAACCACTCCTCGGTCGCGTTCGTCGCCTTGTAGACCCCCTTGTCCTTCTTGTCGGAGATCGTGAGCTCGCCGACGAAGCTGCCGATGCTCTTGACGTCCGTCTTCCCGCCGGTCTCCTTCCACTCGGACTTCGTGAACTCCTTCTTCAGCTTCGACTTCTTGTACGAGTAGCGGATCCAGCGCTCGTGGCCCGCCTCGAACTTGCTCTTCGACCACTCCTTCGCCTTCTCCGGGAGGATCTTCCACGGCCCCTTCTTCCGCGTCGCCTTGTGGACGCCGACGCTGTACTCGGCGACCCAGATCGCGATCGGCTCCTTGACCGACTTGTTGCGGACCTTGACGTCGCCGGCGTGCGCCGGAGGGAGGAGCGCGGTGAGGGCGAGGGACGCGAGGAGGATCAGGCGGATCATCGGTCGACTCCGGGATCGGTTTCGGTGTTCGTTCCACCCCGACCACGCAGAGCTGCCGCGCCGCCTGCAGCGGAAAACGGGGGCGACCCCGAGAAATCCGTCCGATTCCCCTCGAGCGCCCCGATCGGCCGATCCGGGCCGCGTCGCGGGCCGCCCGGCCGTCAGTCCGCGGCGCCGCCCTCCCGCCGGTCCGCCGCGACCGCGTCGAGGATCTCCCGGGCGCGGAGCGTGTGCCGGTGGTCGTCTCCGTACCGCGCGGCGTAGTACCGTTCGCACTCCCGGGCCGCCGCCTCCGCCTCGTCGAGCCGTCCGATCCG
>JAUIEL010000297.1 GCA_030428825.1 bacterium | reverse complement strand
CGACTCGGAGACGACGAGGCGGCGCAAGCGGCGCTGGTCGAGGCGCTCGGTCGCGAGGTCCCCGATGGCGAGGGGCCGGCGGCGGCGATCGACCGCATCGTGGCGCGTCGCGCGGAGGCCGAGTATCGGCGGCTTCGCGAGCAGCTCGGGCGTTCCGGGGTGCTCCGGAACGCCGAGGACGAGAACGCGGACCGCGCCCTCGAGGAGGTGATGCGGTTTCACAAGGCCCGGCTGTCGCAGCGGCGGCGTCCGGACGACGAGACAGAGAACGAGGACGGGGCCGTCGGGACGCAGGAGTCGTCCTGAGCCGTCCGCCCAGGAGGGTGCGAGAGCGTGGTGACCATGGATCAGAGGCTCGACCCGGCGACGCGGGTCCTGCTCGAGCGGGGGCGAAAGAAGGGGTTCGTCACGTACGAGGAGATGAATCAGATCCTCCCGGACGACGTCGTCTCCGGCGAGAACATCGACGGCATCCTGAACCTGCTCGAGGAGCAGGGAGTGGAGCTCGTCGACGAGTCCGAGGTGTCGGAAGGCGAGCGCGAGAAGAAGCCGGGGACCCGGGGCGAGGGGGAGTCGCGCTTCGAGACGACCGGCGGCGCCGAGAAGATCGACGACCCGGTCCGGATGTACCTCACGCAGATGGGGGAGATCCCGCTCCTGACGCGCGAGGAGGAGATCGACCTCGCGAAGCGGATCGAGACGACCCGCCGCGCGTTCCGGAAGCTGATCCTCTCGTCCGGGTTCGCGTTCCGCGAGGCGATCAAGATCCTCGACGAGGTGCTCGCGGGGGACCTGGCGTTCGACCGGACGCTGAAGGTCGCGACGTCGTCGTCCGGCTCGACCGACGCCAGCAAGAGCGAGGTCGCGGACCGGCTCCAGGTGAACATCGGGACGCTGAAGAGCCTCCTGCACGCCACCAAGAACGACTACCGGCGCCTCCTCCGGGAGAAGCTCACCAACAAGGAGAAGCTCCGCCTCACCCGCCGCATCGCGTGGCGGCGCCGGCGCGCCTCCATGCTGCTGGAGGAGCTGAACCTCCAGCTGAAGAAGGTGAAGCCGATGATCGACATGCTCCGCCAGCGTCATCGTGAGATGACCGAGGTGGAGCGTCGGTACAAGGAGTACCGCGGCAGCAAGAACTCGAAGGAGTCGAAGAGCCGCCGCCGCGAGCTGGAGAAGGTCACCGTCCAGGGGCTCGAGTCGCCGCGGCGGCTCGGCATCCGGATCGACCGGATCCTGAAGCGGTACCAGGAGTACGAGACGGCCAAGATGAAGCTGTCGTCCGGGAACCTCCGCCTGGTCGTGTCGATCGCGAAGAAGTACCGCAACCGCGGGCTCTCGTTCCTCGACCTGATCCAGGAGGGGAACACCGGCCTGATGAAGGCGGTCGAGAAGTACGAGTACCGCCGCGGCTACAAGTTCTCGACCTACGCGACGTGGTGGATCCGGCAGGCGATCACCCGCTCGATCGCGGACCAGGCGCGGACGATCCGCATCCCGGTCCACATGATCGAGACGATGTCGAAGCTCCGGAACGTCACGAAGAAGCTGATCCAGAGCTACGGCCGCGAGCCTTCGATCGAGGAGGTGGCGCTCGCCGCCAACATCTCGATCGAGGAGGCGAAGCGGGTGATGAAGATCTCGAAGCACCCGATCTCGCTCGACCGGCCGATCGGCGAGGGGGACGACTCGTACTTCGGGGACTTCATCGAGGACGAGGGGGCGGAGTCCCCGGTCAACGCGGCGGCGTACGTGATGCTCCGCGAGAAGATCGACTCCGTCCTGCAGACCCTCTCGTTCCGCGAGCGTGAAATCATCAAGCTCCGGTACGGAATCGGCGACGGGTACACCTATACTCTCGAAGAGGTCGGCCGGATCTTCAAGGTGACGCGCGAGCGTGTCCGGCAGATCGAGGCGAAGGCGGTCAGGAAGCTCCAGCACCCGGTCCGCAGTCGTCTGCTGGAGGGGTTCCTGGAGAGCCTCGAGCAGTAACCACCGCGGGGACGCGATGCAGGCGGAATCGGAATCGTCGGGAGGACCGAGGCAGCAGCTGGTCCTCCTCGTTCGCCTGCAGACCCTCGACCGCGAGCGCGACGCCCAGCGCCGCCTCGCGGACCAGACCGAGCCGCTCCTCGCCGCCCGCCGCCAGAAGGTCGACCAGGCCGCCGCGGCCCTCGCGAAGGCGCGCGACGACCTGAAGCACGCCCGGGCGAAGGCGCACGACGCCGAGGTCGACCTGAAGGCGAAGTCCGAGCAGGTCCGGAAGCTCGAGCTCCAGCTCAACACCGCCAAGACGAACCAGGAGTTCCACGCGCTCCAGACCCACATCGGGAAGATCCGGGACGAGGCGTCGGAGGAGGAGGAGAAGACGCTCTCCCTCTACGACGCGATCGAGCGCCAGGAGGGGCTGGTGAAGGACTCCGAGGCGGGGCTCGACAAGCTGAAGGCCGAGCTCGCCGAGTTCGAGGAGGTCTGCCGGAAGGACCGCGAGGAGGCGCTCGCCGAGATCGCGGCGACCGACGGCCGGCGCGAGCAGCTCGCGGCCGAGCTGACCGCCGACCTCCGGGCCGAGTACGAGAAGCTCCGCGAGGCGCGCGACGGCGAGGTCGTCACGCCGTGCGAGGACCGCTCGTGCGGCGGCTGCGGCGTCCAGCTCACGCCGAACGACGTCGCCAAGATCCTCGGCTGCACGACCATCATCCACTGCCGCTCGTGCCAGCGGATCCTGTACGCTCCCGAGGCGCTGAAGGCCCAGGCCGAGAGCTGACGGGGCCGCGCTCGCCCGGTCTCGCCGTCCGCCTCGGAGCCTCTCCCTCCCGCGCCGTGTCCGCCCCCATCCACAGAGTCATCGTCGGCACCGCGGGTCACATCGACCACGGCAAGTCGACGCTCGTGCGCGTGCTGACGGGGATCGATCCGGACCGCCTGAAGGAGGAGAAGGACCGGGGGATGACGATCGACCTCGGCTTCGCGCCGTACCGGACCGAGTCGTCGCGCACGGTCGGGATCATCGACGTCCCCGGGCACGAGCGGTTCGTGAAGAACATGGTCGCCGGGGCCAGCTCGGTCGACGTCTTCCTCCTCGTCGTCGCCGCCGACGACGGGGTGATGCCGCAGACGCGCGAGCACATGGAGATCCTGGACCTCCTCGGCGCCCGGCGCGGCCTGGTGGCGGTGACCAAGATCGACCTCGTCGACGAGGACCTCCGCGAGCTCGCGGTCGCCGAGATCGAGGAGGTCCTGGCGGAGACGCCGTTCAAGGAGACTCCGCTGGTGCCGGTCTCGTCGACGACCGGCGAGGGGATCGACGAGCTGAAGCGGCGGCTCGACGCGCTCGTCGACGCGACCGAGGCGCGGACCGTCGAGGGGCTGTTCCGGATGCCGGTGCAGCGGGTCTTCTCGTCGAAGGGGCACGGGACCGTCGTGACCGGCGTGCCGGTCTCCGGCCAAGTCGCGATCGGCGACGTCGTCGAGGTCCTCCCCGGCGGCCACACCGGAAAGGTCCGCGGCATCCAGGCGTACAAGGAGGGGCGCGACGAGGCGTCGGCCGGGCACTCGACCGCCCTGAACGTCTCCGACCTCGACCACCGCGAGGTGACCCGCGGTTCGGTCGTCGCGACGCCCGGGTTCTTCAAGCCGGTGCGGTTCCTCGAGGGGAGTCTCCGCTACCTCGCCTCGGCCGAGCGGCCGCTGAAGCACGGGACCGACGTCCGCCTGCACGTCGGGACGGCCGAGTCGATCGCCCGCGTCGTGCTGCTCGATCGCCCCGTCCTGTCGCCGGGCGAGGAGGCGCCGATCCAGCTCCGCCTCCGCGAGCCGGTCGTCGCGGCGCACGGCGACCGCTTCCTGCTCCGGCGGATCTCGCCGATGGTCACGCTCGGCGGGGGGGTCCTCGTCTCCGAGTCGGAGCGAAGGACGGCCGGGACGCGCGACCGGGTGGCGGAGGGCGTGGCGGCGAAGATCGAGGTCCTCGACGACGCCGAGGGCTGGCTCGAGCGGTCGCTCGCCGAGCGGGGCGCGAAGCCGACGCCGGTGCGGGACGCCTGCGTCCTCGCGAAGCTCCCGTCCGACCGCGGGCGCGAGGTGCTCCGGTCGCTCGAGGAGGCGGGGCGGGTCGCGTTCCTCCCGAAGGAGCGGGTCGTCCACCGGGAGGCGTTCGACGCGGCGTCCGCCGCGGTGACCTCCGAGCTCGACCGGTCGCACGAGAGGTCGCCGCTGGCGGCGTGGGCGAAGGCGGGCGACGTCCGGAAGGCGGCCGGCCTCGACGAGGCGCTGTTCGACGGGGTCGTCGCGCGGCTCGCGGAGGAGGGGGCCGTCGACACCGCCAAGGGGGGACGGATCCGCCGGCGCGGGCACGTCCCGAGCCTCGACGCGCGGGACGAGCGGGCGATCGCCGCGATCGAGGACGCCCTCCGCGCCGGAGGGCTGAAGCCGCCGTCGCGCGACGAGCTGGTCCGCGCCGCCGGCCTGCCGGACGAGCGCGTCGCCGCGCTCCTCTCGCTCCTGGCCGAGGAGGGGAAGCTCTTCTCCGCGTCCGAGGTCTGCTTCCACGCCTCGGTGCTCGATCGCGTGCGCGACGTGCTCGCGTCGGTCGCCGGCCGCCACGGCGGCGAGCTGGTCGTCCCCGAGGTGAGGGACGAGCTCGGCACCACGCGGAAGTTCCTGATCCCGCTGCTCGAGGCGCTCGACAGCCTCGGCCTGACGGTGCGACGCGGCGACAAGCGGTACCTCGTCGAGCGCGCCGCGGAGGCGACGGAGTGACGCGCGCGGCGGGGAGGGTCCGGGCGGCCGTGCTCGTCGGGCTCGTGCTCGCGGGCGCCGCGGCCGTCCTCGCGTGGCGCCTGACGCGCGGCTCGAACGGGCTCGGCGTCCGGACCGTCGTGCTGGTCACGCTCGACACGACGCGGGCCGACCGCCTCGGCGCGTACGGCGGCGACTCGACGCTCACGCCGCGTCTCGACCGCCTCGCCGAGGAGGGCGTGCGGTTCGAGCGGTGCCTCACGACCGCCCCGATCACGCTCCCCGCCCACGCGTCGATCCTCTCCGGCCTCGATCCGATCGCCCACGGCGCGCGGGTGAACGGCGCGTACGCGTTCGACCCCGCGAACCCGTCGCTGGCGGTCGCGATGCAGGAGGCCGGCTTCCGGACCGGCGCGTTCGTCTCGGCGTTCCCGCTCGACCAGCGGTTCGGCCTCGACCGCGGGTTCGACGCGTACGACGACGAGCGACACGACGTCGAGGGGCGGCCGGACGCGGACGGCCTCGAGCGCCGCGGCGAGGCGACGGTCGAGGCGGCGCTCGAGTTCGTCGACGAGGTCGGCTCGACCCCGCTCTTCCTCTGGGTGCACCTGTTCGACCCGCACGCGCCGTACGAGGCGCCGGCGCCGTTCTCGAAGGAGCGGGACGACCCGTACGACGCCGAGCTGGCGTACACCGACCACTGCGTCGGACAGCTCCTCGACGGGCTCGCGGCGCGCGAACGGCTGGCGGACGCGCTGGTCGTGGTGGTGGGGGACCACGGCGAGGGGCTCGGCGACCACGGCGAGTCGACGCACACGATCTTCTGTTACGACTCGACCCTGCACGTCCCGTGGCTCGTCTGGGCGAAGGACCGGCTGGCGCCGCGGAGCATCCCGGGGACGGTCTCGGTCTCGGCGGTCGCGCCGACGATGCTCGACCTGCTCGACCTCGAGCGGCCGCCGGGGATGACGTCCCGCTCGTGGGCGGCCGCGGCGCGCGGCGCCGGCGGGGGGCCGCGGGGAGGCGACACGACCCCCGCCTACTTCGAGTCGAAGGCGCCGGAGTTCTACTACGGGTTCGCGCCGCTGTCGGGGATCGAGGCGGGCGGGGCGAAGCTGATCGTCGCGCCGCGGCCGGAGCTGTACCGGCCGGAGGTCGACCCGGGCGAGGTCCGGAACCTGTTCGACGACGAGCCGGCGCTGGCCGCGGCGCTGAAGAAGCTGCACGACGATCACGTCCGCCGGAACTCGACCTCCCGCGGCGCGGACGCGGCCCTGTCGGAGCGGGCGGAGGCGCAGCTCCGCGAGCTCGGGTACGTCTCGGCCGGCGGGCGCGGCGAGGGGGACGGCCGCGACCCGAAGGACGGCATCCGCGTCGTCGAGGCGCTGCAGGAGGCGGCGCTCCGGTCGCGCGACGACGTCCCCGGCGCGATCGCCCGGCTCGAGGCGCTGGTCCGGGAGGAGCCGGAGGTGGCGGAGGCGCTCGAGGTCCTCGGCGACCTCCTCGCCGGCGCGGGGCGGTACGAGGAGGCGCGGGAGCGGTACGGCCGCGCGCGCGAGCTCCGCCCTCGGAACCCGGAGCTGTACGTGAAGGAGGGGCAGGTCCTCGGGGACGCCCTCGGGCGGGCGGACGAGGCGGAGTCGCGGTACCGGGCGGCGCTCGAGATCGATCCGACCCACGTCCGGGCCCGCGTCCAGCTCGGCCTCCTGTTCCTCCGGTCCGACCGGGTCCCGGCGGCGAAGCGACGGTTCGACGACGTGCTCGAGCGTCATCCCGACGTCGTGGCGGCGCGGATCGGCCGGGCCGAGTGCCTGCTGCGAGAGGGGAACGTCCGGCTCGCCGACCAGGACCTGCGCCACGCGCTCGGGGTCGACGCGACGCATCCGCACGCGCTCTGGCGGGTCGTCGAGACGTGCGTCCGGCTCCGGAACCTCGAGGACGCGCTGGCGTTCGAGGAGCGGCTGCGGGCGCTCGGCGACGAGCGCGGGTGGGGACCCGAGGTCGAGCGCGAACTCGACGAGGCGCGCGTCAGCCGGCAGTGAGGAGCGCGAGGAGCGCGTCGATCTCGCCGAGGACCTGATCGACCTCGGCCGACACCGTCCCGAGCAGGATCCGTCCCTGCTCGGCGTCCCGCGAGCCGGCGTCGAAGACCGACTTGGCGAGCGCCTGCTTCTTGTTCACCTCCGCCTGCAGCGAGTCGAGCTTCACCCGCATCGCGTCGTCGAGGTCGCCCGCCGTCTCGAGCTGGCGGCGGAGGCGGAACAGCTCGCCGAACCGCGCGCGCATCCGCTGCACCTTCGGTTGGGTCTCCCGCATGAACTCGGCGACCAGCCCGGCCCGCACGACGAGGTCCGCCGACCGCTGCCGGAGGGCGCCGGCCTTCTCCTCGGTCTCCTTCCGGGCGTCGACGGCGGGGTCGCGGGGCGCGCCCGGGTCGGGGCGGGTCGTCCGGTGCTCGCCGAGGACCGCGCGGAGCTGGCGCGACTCGGCCCGGAACGCCTCCAGGTCCCGGTCGAGGACCAGGATGTTCGGCTTGATCGAGCGGAGGGCGTTCAGCTCGCGGGTCGCCTCGGTCAGGTGGGCGTCCGCCTCGTCGAGCGCCTCGGCGATCCGCTCCTCGTGGATCTCGAGGTCGCGGTCGGACGGGCGGACGACGAGCCAGAGCGCCCCGGCGATGGCGACGAACAGGACGGCGAGGACGGCCAGGCCCTTCAACGGCGGTCTCCGGAGGCGGTTGCGCGGTGGGACCGTCCTGTATAGCAAACGGGCCGGGCGATCGGCGGGCGGGGGGCGGTTCGGCTTGTCGGCCGGTCGCCGGTCCCTTACCTTCGAGGGGTGTGCGCGATCCGCCGCTCGCTCGCCGCGACGCCCCGCCAGAGCCTCTCCCGGCAGACCGGAGCCCGACCTTGACCAGCCTCCCCGTCCTCCTCCTCGCCGCCTCGACCGCCCTGTTCGGCCCGAACGACGAGGTCATGAACGAGCTGATCGACGAGTTCAACCGCTTCTACAAGGGGCGGGCGTCGGTCGCCGAGAAGATCGAGGCGATCCACGTGCTCGACGGCGCCGACTCGCCGGTCGCGGTCGAGGCGCTGGTCGAGTGCTTCGACGACAAGGACTTCTCCGTCCGCCAGACCGCGATCGAGGTGCTCGGCGGGTACCGGAACGTCGAGTGCGCGCAGTGGCTGATCGACAACATCATCGCCAACCGCCGCCTGCGGGACACCGAGAAGAAGGTCGTCGCGGTCGAGGCGGTCTCCGCGATGG
>JAUIEL010000942.1 GCA_030428825.1 bacterium | reverse complement strand
GGTCGTCGCCGGTGACGTACACGTACGGTTCCGCCGCCGGCGCCTGCGTGACGGCCCCCGTTCCGCCGATCCCGGCCGGAAGCGAGACGCCGCTCCAGACGACCGTCGCGGCGGACTCGGCCTGGATCGAGAACCCGGGCGTCCCGCCGCAGCAGGTGTCGTAGGCGCCGTCGTCGAGGACGTCGTGCGGCGCACCGCGGACCACCGCCGTCCCTCCCTCGACGAGGAGGCCGTCGCCGGCGCGACCATCCACGAATCCGACCCCGGCCTTGCCGCCGATCAGGCGGCTGGCGACGATCGTCACCTCGCTCCCACCCCGCACCCTCAGCGCCGAGCCGCCGTCGCCCCCGCGCGTCCCGAAGATGCTCCCCCCCGGCCCGTCGCCTCCCTCGACGTCGCACAGCACCATGAACCCATGCGACGACACGACGTCGGCGCCGATCCCGCCGGCCGCGGCCGGCGTGCGCACCTCGATCCTCGAGAGGAGGAACCGCTCGCAGGAGTCGATCACCAGATCGCCGTCCTCGATCTCGCAGTCGTCGACGAGCGCGCGCCCGACGACGTCCTTCACGGTGAGGCTCTCGAACTCGAGGCCGACGATCGTGACCGCCGGCGCCCCGATCACGTACGACTTGTCCAGGATCTTCGGCCGGGGTCCGAACCGGCCGAGGATCGTCACCCGCTGGGTCGCGACGAACGGGCCGTACGTCCCCGGCTCGACGAGCAGCGTGTCGCCCGGCGCGACGTTGAACAGGGCGGTCCGGATCGACGAGAAGTCCGCCGGTCCGTCGTCGTCGACGGTCCAGGTCGACGGCGCGGCGAGGGACAGCACGAGGAGGACGGAGAGGTTCATCGAGCGGTCTCCACTCAGGGGACGGTGACCGAGATTCCGTTCGACGAGGAGGTGCCGACGGGGGACGCGGGGTCGAGCACGAACGCCTGCAGGAAGAGCTGCCCCGGGGCGATCCCCGGGGGGAGCGGGACGTCGACGAGGAGGCTCCCCGCCCCGGCTCCCGCGCCGCCGAGCGTGACCGGGAGGAGGAACAGCACCGGCTGCAGGAGCAGCGAGCAGCCACCGCCGAGCGGAAGGGCGGCCGCCGCCGAGCCGACGAGCACGAGCGCCGGGGCACCGCCCGCCGCGTCCACCAGCCGGAGCCTCGCGACGCCGCCGGGGATCGGGCAGAGATCGACGTCGAGCGCCGGCACGAAGCCGCCGGCGCCCGGGCAGCCGTCGCCGTACGCGTGGACGAGGAACGGGACGCAGTCCGAGAGGACGAACGCGTGTCCCGGCGCCGTCCCGGAGACGTCCGGAGCGCCGACCACGATCTCCGAGGTGGCGTTTCCGTCGAGATCGCCGACGAGCGCGACTCCGGAGCCGACGCGTTCCTTCGGAGTGGTGCCGAGCCATTCCAGCAGGGTCGCGCCGGTCCGCCCCGAGCAGACCCTCGCGGCGCCCGCGTCGTCGAAGGCGTTGTACCCGCCGATCAGCACGTCCGGGCGGCCGTCGCCGTCGACGTCTCCCGCGGGGGAGATCGACCGGCCGAT
>JAUIEL010000296.1 GCA_030428825.1 bacterium | reverse complement strand
GGTCTCGAGCTTCGCCGGCTTCGGTCCGCCGGTCGCCGTCGAGCCCTTGATGTACGGATCGGTCTCGACCACCTCGAGGTTCACGAAGTCCGGCAGGGCGATCGAGATGATCTCGTCCCCCACCTTCTTGAACAGGCACTTCGTGTTCTCCTTGAGCAGCGGGATCGCGTGCTCGAGGCGGTCCTTCTGGACCGGCACCTGGTCGTACGTCTCCGGGTGCATGAAGACGTACCCGTCCCCTTCGCGGTACAGGTACTCCATGTCGACCTTGTCGACGTTCACCTGGTCGACGGTCGCCTTGGAGTCGAAGGTGTGCTCCAGGACCTTCCCGGAGCGGATGTTCTTCAGGCGCGTCCGGACGAACGCGGAGCCCTTGCCCGGCTTCACGAACTGGAACTCCACGATGTCGTAGAGCTGACCGTCGTGGTCGATGGTGATGCCGTTCTTGAACTGATTCGTGGAGATGCGGACCACGGGACCTCCGCCGGACGCGGGAGGCCGTCTCGCGAGGGGACGGCCGATGGAAAGCTCGGCATTCTCCGGCGGTGACGGAGCAGTGTCAAGGACGGTCGCGGCCCGCCTCGTCCGCGCAGTCCCGGACGGCCCCTCGGAGCAGCCGGACGGCGTGCCCCGCGGCCGCGAGGATCGCATCCAGACACTCGACGGCTCCGGAGGGGCTCCCGGGCAGGTTCACGATCAGCGTCGGACCGATCGTGCCGGCGGTCGCCCGCGACAGGTCGGCGAACGGCGTCCGCGGGCGCGACGCCGCGCGCATCGCCTCGCCGAGGCCGGGGACGACGCGCTCGACGACGTCGAGGGTCGCCTCCGGCGTGACGTCGCGCGCGCCGAGCCCGGTCCCGCCGCTGCTGAGGACGAGTTCGGCCTCGCGCGCCGCCTCCCGGAGCGCCGTCGCCACGCGATCCCGCTCGTCGGGGACGATGCGCGCCTCCCGGACGGCGTACCCGGCCGCCTCCAGCCGCGGCGCCAGTCGGGCCGCCGTCTCGTCGGGGCGCTCGCCGCTCGCCGCCCGATCGCTGACGATCACCACCGCCGCGCGCGGCCGCGCGTCCGCGCCGCTCATCGCTCGCGCCGCCACGGACCGCTCCGGCCGCCGTCCTTCTCGAGCAGGACCGTCTCCTCGATCACGATCCCCCGTTCGATCGCCTTCAGCATGTCGTAGACGGTCAGCGCCGCGGTGGTCACCGCGACCAACGCCTCCATCTCGACCCCGGTCCGGTCGGCGGCCGTCGCCTCGGCGGTGATCTCGATCCGGTTCCGCCCCTTCGGCACCAGGTCGACTCGGACCGACGTGAGCGGGATCGGGTGGCAGAGCGGGATCAGCTCCCACGTCCGCTTCGCCGCCTGGATGCCGGCCAGCCGGGCGGTCTCGAGCACCGCCCCCTTCGGCCCCGTCCCTTCCTTCACGCGGCGGAGGGTCGCGGGCGCGACGCGGACCCCGCCCCGCGCCACCGCCCGGCGCGCCGTGACGTCCTTCTCGGTCACGTCGACCATCCGGGCCGCGCCCGACGCGTCGACGTGGGTCAGCCGGCGTCCGGTCGCGGCGCCCGGGGTCCTTCGTTTCGATGCCATGCCCCGAGCGTACCAACCCGCCGCGGAGCCGCCTCCGGACTCGCCGGTCGCGCGATCCGGGGCGCCGTCCGGGGGGACCTTTTTGGACTACGATGCCGCGAAGGGCTACGTATCATCGCATCGGCCGCCGTTCCGCCTCCTCAAGGCGGCGCGGAGACCGGACCGATCAGTCACCCATGGACCGTGGTGCGGCCGGTGCGCGCCCCGCCTCCATCGGCTGCCTCATCCCCCGGAGACGGACTCGCTCGATGCCGAACGCCACGATCGCCCTCCATCGCTCCCGCCCCGCCGCCGTCCTCCCCCTCGCCGCCGGGCTCTGGCTCCTCCTCGGGCCGTCGCTCGCCGCGCAGGACGACCTCGGCGAGCAGGTCGCGGAAGCGGTCGAGGCGATGCGGTCGGGGATCGTCAGCGAGGTCTACTCCGCCGCGTACGACCTCTCCGACCTCGGCGACGCGACCGTGCCGCTGCTGCGGCGGACCGTGAGCGAGGACGACGACCCGTGGGTCCAGCTCGGCTGCCTCCGGGCGCTCGTCGACCTCGACGCCGTCGACGACGGCGCGGTCGACCGCCTGCTCGAGCTCGCCGGCGTCGACCACGAGGCGAACGTCCGCGTCGCCTCGCTCGACCTGATCGGGCTCCTCGCCCCGTCGAACCGGATCGCGTCGGCCCTCGCCGACCTCCTCGACCGGACGTACGACCCGCACGTGAAGGCGTCGCTCGCCAAGACCCTCTACGAGGTCGGCGACGCGTCGCGGAAGATCCGCGCCAGCGAGGAGCTCCAGACGCTGCTCCGCTCGGAGAACCGCGACTATCGCATCGTCGGCGCGCTCGCGCTGGCCGAGATCGGCGCGCTCGAGCACGCGCGCCCGGTGCTGCTCGAGATCGAGGACGACCCGAGCCTCGCCGGGCGCCTCGCGCGGTCGTACCTGAAGATCGAGAAGATCTACCGCTTCTACGAGAACCGCGAGACGCGGCGGATCCGCGAGGAAGCCGAGCCGACCGCGGTCGGCGGCGACCGCCTGGACGTCCTCCGCGAGCTGATCGAGATCGTCCAGTCCGAGCACATCCAGGGCGAGGACTACCGCGGCGACGGCGGCGAAGAGAAGCTCGTCACCGCCGCGGCGAAGGGGCTCCTCGGCGAGCTCGATCGCCACTCGACCTACTTCTCGCCGGAGGAGTACGAGAAGTGGCTGCTCGACCTGCAGCGCCACTACGCCGGCATCGGCGCGTACGTCCAGACGATCGGCGGCTTCTTCACGATCACCCGACCGATCTACTCCGGCCCCGCGTTCCGCGCCGGCCTCCGCTCCGACGACCGCATCCTCTCGGTCGACGGATGGGACACCTACGACCAGCCGCAGCAGGACGTGATCGACCGGCTGAAGGCCGAACCGGGCACGAAGGTCACCGTCGAGGTGATGCGGACCGGCTGGAAGAAGCCGCGCAAGTTCTCGATCACCCGCGAGGTGATCGACATCCCGTCGATCTTCTACGAGCTGTTCCCGGGCGAGCTCGGCTACATCGAGGCGCAGACGTTCGCCGACACGACGTACAAGGAGCTCCGGAACGCGCTGAAGGATCTCGAGCGCCGCGGCGCCAAGGGGTACATCCTCGATCTCCGCTCGAACCCCGGCGGCTACATGCGCGCCGCGATCGACATGGTCGGCGAGTTCGTCGGGCAGCGGAAGATGGTCGTCTACACCGAGGGACGCCACGCGCCCCAGGACCGCCGCGAGTACTACACCCGCGTCTCCGCCTCCGGTCGCGACGAGCCGCTGGTCGTCCTGATCAACGGCCGCTCCGCGTCGGCGTCCGAGATCGTGTCGGGCGCGCTCCGCCACTACGACCGCGCCACCCTCGTCGGCCAGAAGACGTTCGGCAAGGGCTCGGTCCAGAACCCGTTCGGCCTCCGCACCCGCCCCGCCGAGGAGTTCGTCGACAAGAACGGCAACGACCTCTGGGACCCGGACGAGCGGTTCGTCGACGCCAACGGCAACGGCAAGTACGACTACGGCGCGATGTTCAAGCTGACCACCCAGCTCTACTACCTGCCGAACGGCACCTCGGTCCACACCGTCGTCGACGCCGACGGCAAGGTGAAGCACGAGGGCGGCATCGCGCCGGACGTCGAGTCGGAGTACGAGTACACCGCCCCGTGGAAGGAGGAGGAGATCGCCGACCTCCTCGAGGAGGAGGCGTTCAAGAAGTACGTCGACGAGCGCTTCGAGGCGAACCGCGACCTCTTCGTCCAGCTCGCCGAGGGAGACAACTTCGACGAGTCCCGCTACCCCGACTTCGACTCGTTCTACGACTCCCTCGAGACCCACCTCGACCGGAACGAGATCCGGAAGTGGCTCCGCCTCCACATCCGCTACAAGGTCTGCGACGAACGGAAGAAGCCGTTCCCCGGCAACCAGTTCTACGGCGACTACCAGGAGGACTCGCAGCTCCAGCGCGCGATCGTCGAGCTCCTGAAGAAGATGGGCCGCGACCCGAAGTCGATCCCGGAGTACGTCCGCTTCGCGGAGATGGAGGCGGAGCCGGAGAAGGAACAGGTGAAGCTGGAAGGGGAGTGACGGAGGGGAAGCAGGGGAGAGCAGGGGAGAGCAACGAGAGCAGGGGAGAGCGCGGGCGAGGGTCCGGAGTCAAGGGCCGACGTCCGCGCCGCGAGGAATGGGATCGGGACGGGCGCCCGAGGCGCGGACGCGGAAGGCGACCGACGACGACAGGTCTCCGCGTCAGCGCCATCCCATGGGTCCTCACCGGACTCCCCCGTACCCCTCGACGCAACGCGCGAGGACGTGAGCGGGTCGGAGAGCTCGTCCCTTCTCCGGCACCCGCCGTGGCGAACGCGAAGACGTTCCCGAACGCGTTTCCAACCGCGCAACGCTCCGCCTCGATCCGGACATCGATCGTGAGCGAAGAGGTGCCCGTGGTCCCGCGAGCGAGCCCATCCATCCGGTCCTCTCCTTGTTCCCCCGTACCCCAAAAGAGGAATCGGGTGAGGAAGTCCGGAGCGGGCGAGGCGGGGGACGGGAAGGGGAGGTGTCTCCGAGAGCGACCCCGCAGCGCGACTCGAACCCGCGCGGAGACCACGCCGGACGCAACGCGCGAGGACGTGAGCGGGTCGGAGAGCACCTCCCCTTCCCGGCCCCCGCCGTGGCGAACGCGAAGACGTCCCCGAACGCGTTCCTACGCCAGCTCGATCGTGGCTTCGTCGAACGCTTCTCGGAACGAGAAGACGTCGACGAACTGCTGGCGGTCGTCCTCGTCCTGCTTGTTCAGGAGCTCCGCGTCGACGAGGTTGAAGACGACGTCGCCGAGGTCCTCGGTGGCGTAGATCCCCATCGTCTCGAGCACCACGCGCGCGAGCGGGCCGTACTGGCCGAGGGCGTACTTTCGGATCCCGTCGAGCAGCTCCTCCACCGAGAGGTGTCGGTCGCTGCCGCGGCGACGGTGCTTTCCGGTGCGCATCATCGCGAAGTCGAGCGCTTCGAAGACGAAGTGGTACGCCTCGGCGGTGAACCGGGGATCGCGGCGCACCAGGGCTCGGATCTTCGAATCGACGGTGGCGGGGCTCGACATCGCAGTTCTCCCGCGCGCTCGCAGCGCGAAAGGGCCGACCTTCTCATCGGCACGCGACGGCGGGAACTGTAGGGGGAAGGCCGGAGGTCAGCCGGCGAGCTGGAGGCGGATCCGGCGGGCCGCGTCCTCGAGCAGGAGGGCCCGGTCGACGTTCCCGCGCAGGTCGAGCACCGCCGCGTCGCAGATGTCGACCGCCGCCTCGAACCGCTCCGGGGCGTCGCCCGGCGCGGCGGCCGCGGCGGCGCGGAGCGGCTCGTCGCAGTCGGAGTGCAGGAGCGGGGCGTGCTCGAGACCGAGCGACAGGACCCGGAGGTCTCGGAACGCCGCGGCGACCAAGCGGAGGTAGACCCGGAGGCGGTCGCGCACGCGCTCGCGGAGCTCCTCCGGGGTCGCCTCGTCCCCCTCGCGCGCCGCCCCGTCGGCGTGCTCGAGGAGCTCCGCGGCGAAGTCGAACGGCGAGACCGCGCCGGGGCGGAGCGCGAAGCGGACCGCCTCGCGGCGCACCCGTTCGACGTCCGGCGCGGAGAGGAGGAGGAGGTTCCCCGGCGCGCCGTGCGCGAGCGAGAGCGGCACGGCGATCGGGGCGAGTCCGGCGCGCTCGGCGAACGCCTCGAGGTCCGCGTCCGAGAGCGAGCCGAACCGGTGGATCGAGCATCGCGACCGGACGGTCGGGAGGAGGCGCTCGGCGTTGGAGGAGACGAGGACGAGGGTCGTGCCGGGCGGCGGCTCCTCGAGCGTCTTCAGGAACGCGTTCTGCGCCTGCGTCGTCAGGCGGTCCGCGTCGTCGACGATCGCGACCTTCCCGCGTCCGCCGTACCCCTTCCGGAACAGCCGCTCGGAGAGGACGCGGACCTGCTCGATGCCGACGTCCCGCTTCCCCGGCTCGCGCACCACGACCTCGACGTCGGCGTGGTTGCCGTGCGCCACCGCGCGGCACGACCCGCAGGCCCCGCACGCGTCGTCCCCGCCGGCCTCGCACAACCTCGCGGCGGCGAGCGCGTCGGCGACGCGGCGCTTCCCGACGCCGCGCTTCCCCGTGAAGAGGAGCGCGTGCGGGAGGCGATCCTCGGCGAGGGCGCGCCTCAGCTCGGCGAGCCGCGCCCCGTGGCCCAGGACGTCACGAAAGGACATCCGCCATGTGTTCCATCACCTGCGCGCTCACCTCGTCGACGCTCTTCGTCGCATCGACGATCCGGAACCGCTCCGGCTCGCGCCGCGAGAGCAGGTGGTACCCCTCGCGAACCCGGTGCATGTACTCCGGTCCGCGCGACTCGATCCGGTCGAGGTTCTTCCCGACCCGGTTCAGCGCCCGCTCGGGGTCGACGTCGAGCAGCAGGACGCGCTTCGGCTTCAGCATCTGCGTCGCGTACGCGCTGAGCGAGTGCAGGAGCCCCGGGTCCTCGCCGAGGCCGTACCCCTGGTACGCCAGCGTGGAGTAGTAGTACCGCTCGCAGACGATCCACTTGCCGTCCTCGAGCGCCGGCTCGAGGACCGTTCGGACGAGCTCGGCGCGCGCCGCCGAGTAGAGGAGCGCCTCGGCACGGGAGTGGATCTCGACGTTCGCGTCCGGGGTGAGGATCAGCGAGCGGAGCTTCTCGCCGAGGACCGTCCCCCCCGGCTCATGCAGGTGCAGCACCTCGCGGCCCCGCTTCTCGAACTCCTCGACGAGTCGGCGCGCCTGCGTGGTCTTGCCGCAGCCGTCGATGCCTTCCAGGACGACGAACATACCGGAGCCCCTCCTGAGGGTCGGTTCCGGCCCGCGCACCCGCGGACCGTGAAAGACCGACATTGGAAACGGGGGGCGCGGGGGACGCCAGCCCCGGCCGACTCAGAAGAGAAGTTTCTGGCCGGAGTCGAGCTCCTCGAGGAGCCGCTTCACGCGACCGTCGAACACCGGGTCCTCCCGGCGGAGGAGCTCGATCTTCCGCCGCGCGTACGCGGCCGTCGACGGGGAGAGCCCGCCGAGGTGCCGCACCACGCGCCGCGCCCGGAGGTCGAACACGACCGTGGCGAGATAGACCACGACGTGCCTCCCGAGGACCGCGTGGCGCTGTTTGCGGCTCGAGGCGATGTCGGCGGGGGTCGTCCCGAACTCGCGCGCGACGACCTCCACCAGTCGGTCGACGTCGACCTCGCGCGCCCCGGTCCCCGCGAGCTCCGGGAACTTCTGCGCGACGAACTCGATCGTCGCCGCCTCCCCCTCCAACGCCGCGAACGCCGCGACCTTCTCGAGGAACCGGACCTGCCGGTCGAGCGTCCCCGGCACCCGCGCCACGACGCGGGAGATCGTCTCCGGGGGCACCGGCCGCGCGAACCGGTCGGCGACGGCCGAGAGGACGGCGACGCGCGACGCCTCCCCCGGGTCGGCGATCCGGAGCAGGATCCCGGAGAGGAAGTGCGAGCGGAGCCCCTCGTCGAGCAGGAAGATCGCGTTCGGCGGGTGACGGCTGGTCAACACCACCGGCCGCCCGCGCAGGACGAAGTACTGGAGGATCGACAGGAACTCGCGCTGCGTGCGGGTCTTCCCGCGCAGGCGGTGCGCCTCCTCGAGGATCAGCGCGTCGGCGGCGAGCATCCGGCCCCGGAACTCGGTCACCTTCCGGTCCTGGATCGCCCGGACCAGACTCTCCGAGAACGCCTCGGCGGTGACCGACAGCGTCGAGCGGGGCGACAGGTCGTCGCCGTCGTCGTCGCCGAGGCGCGCCAGGTGGTGTCGGACGAGCGCCGTCTTGCCGCTGCCGGCCGGGCCGTACAGGAAGAGCGGGTTGCCGGACCGCGGGTCGCGGAACAGGCGCTGGATCGCGCCGTGCGCCAGCCGGTTCTCCGGCCGCACGAGGAACGGCGTCCGCTCCCCCAGCG
>JAUIEL010000295.1 GCA_030428825.1 bacterium | reverse complement strand
GATCCCCGACGCGGGGGGGCAGGGGCTCGCGTGGACGATCGCGCTGATGGGCGGGGTCGGCGGGACGCTCACGATCGTCTGCTACGCGTACTGGATCCGCGAGGAGCGTCGCGAGGGGGTCGAGGCGCTCGGCGGGTGCCGACTCGATCT
Source organism: bacterium (assembly GCA_030428825.1). Classification (GTDB taxonomy): domain Bacteria; phylum Planctomycetota; class B15-G4; order B15-G4; family JADJEK01; genus JAUIEL01. The sequence continues at coordinate 7,916 of JAUIEL010000295.1, read as the reverse complement.
CGCGGTCGGGTACGGCGTGACCGCGCTCTTCGCGGCGGCCATGGTCGTCATCGGGAGCCGCGTCCCGCCGGTCGAGGGGGGCGGCGCGACCCTGATCGTCCGGCTCGGCGACCTGCTGCGCGACGAACTCGGCGGCGCGGCGCGGTGGGCGTTCCTGCTCGGCGCGTGGGCGGCGGTCTTCTCGAGCCTGCTCGGGGTCTGGCAGAGCGTGCCGTACGTCTTCGCCGACGCGGCGGCGGTCGGGGCGGGGCGGCGCGGGGCCCGGGTCGACGTCGGCGGCAGGGCGTACCGCTCGTTCCTCGTGGCGATCGCGACCGTGCCGGCGCTCGGCCTGGTCTGGACGTTCGTGACGATGCAGAAGCTCTACGCGATCGTCGGCGCGCTCTTCGTTCCGCTGCTCGCGGTCGCGCTCTTGATCCTGAACGGACGATCGGGTCCGGTGTCCGCGGCGAGCCGGAATCGCGCGGCGGCGATCGGTCTGCTCTGGGCGGTGCTCCTCTTCTTCGTCGCCGCCGGCGCGCTCGAGCTGCGGAGGAAGTTCCTCGGATGACGTTCGTCCCACACTTCGAGATCGTCGCCGCGGACGGGGCGGCGCCCGCCCGGACCGCGTTCGTGCTGCACGGCATCTACGGGGCGGGCCGGAACTGGCGGACGTTCGCGCGCGACCTCGTCGCCGAGCAGCCGGACTGGCGGGTCGTCCTGGTCGACCTCCGGAACCACGGGCGTTCGCAGGGGGCGCCGCCGCCGCAGACGCTCGCGGCGTGCGCGGCCGACCTCGTCCGCGTCGGCGAGGCGGTCGGCGGTCCGCCGGAGACGGTGGTCGGGCACTCGTTCGGCGGGAAGGTGGCGCTCGTCTACGCGCGGGATCACGGGGCGGCGTTGAAGCGGCTCTGGATCCTCGACTCGCCGCCCGGCGCGGCGCCGGCCGCGGCGGAGGACGACAGCGAGGCGGCGCGGGTGCTGGCGACGCTGCGCGAGGTCGCGGGGCCGGTCGCCCGGCGGAGCGACGCGATCGACGCGTTGGTCCGGCACGGCGTGGCGAAGGGGATCGCGCAGTGGTTGGCGACCAACCTCGTGCCGCGCGAGGCGGGCGGGTACGAGTGGGTGTTCGACGCCGACCGGCTCGCGGAGATGCTCGCGGACTACTGGCGTGTCGACGGCTGGCCGTTCCTCTCCTCGCCGCCGTCCGGGTTGAGCGTCGACGTGGTCCGCGCCGGGCGGAGCGACCGGTGGACCGACGAGGACGTCCGTCGGCTCGGCTCGCTCGACGCGGCCGGGGCGATCACGGCGCACCTCCTCCCCGACGCCGCGCACTGGCTGCACGTCGACGACCCGGCCGGACTGCGTCGGATGCTCGTCCTCGGCTGACCGAACGGCCGACGCCCCCCGCGCCCCCGCGGAGATCCCGGGCCGTCACCCGAATCTCCCGGACGACACCGGCCGGAACCGCGACTCATGCCGGTGCGTTCGCGCGCGGAGGAGGCGGCCTGAGGCGCAACCCGAGGCGGTGACGTCGGTCCCGTCGCCGTCGCACCGATTCGGTCGCTTCGTTCGTTACCGGTCCTCCGCTTGCGTAGTAGCAACACGTGAAGTCGAGGGAACTGGCCCACCCCTCCCGGGTATTCGTCCGACGTTCCATGAACGTCCACCAAGGAGGTTGTCATGAAGCCGGTTCTGCACGCTCTCGCCGTCCTCGTCTCCGTCTGCCCCGCGTTCCAACCGGAAGCGCACGCGGCTCCCGTCCCGATCGACCAGGCGCTGAAGGTCTCCGTCTCGTCCGCGTACGTGTCGCCCGGGGAGACGGTCACGGTCAGCCTGACGAACGTGTCTCCCGACCGCTGGTACCTCTCCGGCGGGTGCCTCTTCCAGCAGGTCCGCCAGGGCTCTTGCGACGGACCGATCGTGAAGAGCGACGTCTGCACCGCGATCCTGAAGTACCTCGCCCCGGGCGAGACGCTCTCGAAGTCGTGGGACCTGACCGACGACTTCGGCGACGCGGTCCCGCTCGGCGAGTACCACCTGCCGATCCACGTGCAGACGCTCGCCGGACGGACCGCCGAACTCTGCGCGCGCACGAAGGTCGTGCTCACGTCCGAGCCGGGGCTCCCGTTCGTGATCCCGCCGTGCGGCGTCACCCATTACGGCAAGGTCGGCCCCGGATCCGGGTTCGTCTCGCCGGTGATCTGGGAGATCGGGATCCCGCGCGTCGGCGACCCGGCGTTCGGTCTGCACGTCCAGGGAGGGCTCGGCGCCGCGCCGGCGTTCCTCCTCGTCGGCGCCGCGCGGGGGCAGATCGAGTCGTCGATCGGCACCCTCGCCATCGACCCGGCGGCGCCGTTCGTCACGGTCCCGCTGGTGCTCCGCGGCGAGCCGGGGGTCCCGGGCGCGGGCGTCCTGAACCTCGACGCGCCGATCCCCGACGAGCCGCTGCTCGCCGGTCTGCAGGCGCACCTCCAGGTGATCGTCGCCGACGCGCACGCGTCGGGCGGCTACTCCCACTCGGGAGGGCTCTCGATCACGATCTGCGACTGAACGTCCGGCAGGACGAGCCGCACCGCGACGCCGGCGTGGTCGGACGGCCACGTGCCGGCGTCGTCCGGTCGGTCGGCGAAGCGGCGCGCCGCGCGGGGATTCGCGTCGAACCCCTCCACGAGGACGAGGTCGATCCGCGCCGCGGCGGCGCCGCTCGACGCGACGAGCGGGTTGGTCGGGTCCCTCGTCGGGATCGACGGGTCGCGACCGGCCGCGGTCCACGCGTCGCGGAACCGCTCGCGCAGCGGGTCGAGCTCGGGCGCGCCCCACGGCGCGTTGAAGTCGCCGACCAGGACCGTCGGACCGCCGCGCGGCAGCGCGGCGGCGATCGCCTCGGCCTGGGCGTGACGGAGCGCCGCCGCGTCCTTCCCCGCCGACAGGTGCGTGTTCGCGACGAGGAGCGGTCCGGTCGGGGTCTCGAGGAGGACGCGCTGCAAGAGGCGCGGGTCGTCTTCCGTCGACGGGAGCTCCACCGCGCTCCCGCCGACGATCGGCAGGCGCGACACCACCGCGAGCCCGAACGGCGCCTTCCCCTCGTATACGATCATCGGGTCGAAGCGGCACGTCCCCGGGAGGCTCCGGAGCCAGTCGGTCTGGCGGACCGCGCCCTCGACGTCGAGCACCTCCTGGAACGCGATCACGTCGGCCGCGAGCGGGCCGAGCTCCCAGGCGAGGCGGGCGCGCCGCGCCGGCCAGTCCGCGGCCTGGTTCATGAGGTTCAGCGTCGCCACCGTCACCTCCGGCCGGTCCGGAGGGTCGCTCGCGGCGCCGCGGCACCCCGCGACGCCGAGCGTGAGGAGCAGGAGCGCGGCGGGGGAGGTCACGCGGACCATGGGAGACTCCGGAGCGAGACGGGCGAGCGGGGGAGACGGTCGAGCGAGAAGCGGCCGACGCCGGCGGCGGCGGCGAGCCTCGCCCCGGCGTCGTCGACGCCGGAGTGGCGGGCGAGGAACGCGACGACCTCCTCGGGATCGACGCCCCGCTCGCGGAGCGTCGCCAGCTCGGTGTCGCCGCGCCGCTTGGCGAGCCGCGCCCCCGCGCCGTCGAGCACCAGCGGGAGGTGCGCGTACCGCGGCGCGGGGAGTTCGAGCGCGCGCAGGAGGGCGAGCTGCCGCGGGGTCGACGGGACGAGGTCGTCGCCGCGGACGACCTCGGTGATCCCGGTCTCGGCGTCATCGACCGCGACCGCGAGCTGGTACGACCAGATCCCGTCGACCGTCCGGAGGACGAAGTCGCCGCCCGAGCGCGCCGGCCGCGCGCGGACCTCGCCTCGGACGCGGTCGTCGAACCGGAACTCGTCGTCCGGCGTGACGAATCGCCACGCGGGCGCCCCTCCCCGCGTCTCGCGCGCCGCGGCCTCGTCGGGGAACCGGCCCCGGCAGGTCCCCGGGTACGTCGGGCCCTCGTCCTCGGCGTGCGGCGCGCCGGCCGCGGCCCGGATCTCCCGGCGGGAGCAGACGCACGGGTAGGCGAGCCCGAGCGCCCGCAGCCGCTCGAACGCCGCCGCGTACCGGTCGAGGCGGGTCGACTGGAGGAGCGGGCCCTCGTCCCAGTCGAGCCCGAGCCAGCGGAGGTCCTCGATCTGCCGCTCGACGAACCCCTCCTTCACCCGGGACCGGTCGAGATCCTCGATCCGGAGGACGACCGTTCCGCCGGCGGCCCGCGCCATCCACCAGTTGACGAGGAAGGTACGGGCGTTTCCGAGGTGAAGGAAGCCGGTGGGAGAGGGTGCGAGCCGGGTCCGGAACGGTAGCATCGGGCGCAGGATAAGCGGCGCCGAGCCGGTCGCCGACCAACGAATCCCCGCGGGAACCGTACCGGGCGATGGGTCGTCTCCTCCTTCCGGAGACCGTGGCCGAGGACCGCCGGCCGTGTGGGCCCCGAAGAAGAACGAAGCAGCATGAGCACCTGCCCGAACTGCGGTCTGACCGCCGAAGAGTCGTTCAACTTCTGCCCGTCGTGCGGCACGCGTGCCGCCGAGGTGGGGGCCGAGGGGAAGTCGCTGCTCGGCCGGACCTTGAACGACAAGTACCGGCTCGAGGAGGAGATCGGCCACGGCAGCATGGGGACGGTCTACCTCGCGGAGCACATCGGGCTTCGGAAGAAGGTCGCCCTGAAGGTCCTCCACCCCGACCTGCAGCTCGGGGACGACGCGCTGGTCCGCTTCCAGCGCGAGGGGATCGCGGCCGGGAAGTTCACCCACCCGAACGCGATTCAGATCTTCGACTTCGACCGCGAGGGGAGCCGGATCTTCTACCTCGCGATGGAGTACGTCGACGGGAAGAGCCTGAAGCAATACGTGCGCGAGCACGCGCCGGTCGACCCGCGCGAGGCGGTGAAGATCGTCCGACAGGTGCTGCAGGCGCTCGCCGAGGCGCACCTGCACGGCATCGTCCACCGCGACCTGAAGCCGGACAACATCATGGTGCAGACCGGCGCCGGCGGGGCGCTGAACGTGAAGGTCCTCGACTTCGGGCTCTCGAAGCTGGTCGACCGCGCCGCGGGGGCGTCCCTGGCGACCCAGACCGGCATGATCCTCGGCACCCCGCTCTACATGTCGCCGGAGCAGTGCGCGGGCGAGCCGGCCGACGTCCGGTCCGACGTCTACGCCACGGGCCTCATCCTGTACGAACTCCTCGCCGGCGCCCTCCCGTTCAAGGGGGAGGCCGTGTCGGAGATCCTCCTCGAGCGGGCGTCGACCGAGGCGCGGCCGATCGTCGAAGTCCGCCCCGACCTCGGCGTGCCGCCCGACCTCGACCAGGTGCTCCGGCGCGCGCTGCAGCACGACCGGAAGAAGCGGTTCCAGGGCGCGCAGGAGATGATCGCCGCGCTCGACGCGATCCGCTACGACGGGAAGGCGGCGCCGCGGCCGGCGCGTCGGGGCGAGGAGACCGCGGCGACGGTGCGGATCTCGCCGGACGGCGCCGCGCCGTCCCGCGGCGGTGGGCGGAAGGCGGCGGTCGGCGTCGTCGTCGCCCTCGCGTTGATCGCGGCCGTCGTGTTCGGCCGGCGGTTCCTCCCCGGGGCGGGCGCCGACGCGGCGCCGACACGCGTCTCCCAGAAGGCGGCGGACGAGCGGACCGAGCCGGAGCGCCGCTACCTCGATCTCGTGTCGCGCGCCCGCGACCAGCTCGCGTCGCGCCGCCCGCAGGACGCGCTCACGGCGATCGAGTCGGCGCTCCGCCTGCCGTGCCGCGACGCGGAGGGGCTTCACGTGCGAGGGCTCGTCTTCCGCGCCCGCCGCGACTTCGACACCGCGCTGGTCGACTTCGAGGACGCCAGCCGGCTCGACCCGACGTACGCCGCGCCGCACGCCGGCCGCGGGTGGGTGGCGCTCGATCGCGGCGATCTCGACGGGGCGCTCGCGGCGTTCGACCAGGCGTTCGAGGTCGACCCGAGCCACGCCGACGCGCTGACCGGACGGGGCGCGGTCCTCTGGCGGCGGGGAGAGGTCGACGCGGCGCGCGCCGAGCTGGAACGCGCGGTCTCCCTCTCGGACGGCGACGCGCTCGCGCTCTACTACCTCGGGCGCATCCGGATCGCGACGGGCGACACCGAGGGGGCGATCGAGGCGCTGATCCGTTCGAAGCGGGCCGACGCCCGGGCCTGGCGGACGCTCGCCGCGCTCGGCGAGGCGTACGTCGGCGCGGGGCGGCCGGAGGAGGCGGAGCAGCAGCTCCGCGCGGCGCTCGACGAGCACCCCGAGGCGGTCGAGGCGGCGGAGACCCTGGCCGTGCTGCTGATCGATCAGGTGCGGTTCGGCGAGGCGATCACGCTCCTCGAGAAGACGATCGGACTGCGCGACGTCGCGTCGCTCCACGTCCTCCAGGGGCTCGCGCTGCGCGGGCAGGGGAACGTCGACGGGGCGCTCGCGGCGCTCGAGCGCGGCATCGCCCGCGACCGGTCGAACGTCGACGCGCGGCTCCTCCTCGGGATCCTGTACCAGCAGAGCGGGCGGCTCGACGACGCGTCGGCGGAGTACCGGGCGGTCCTCGACGAGGACGACAGCCGGGTGCGTGCGCACCTGAACCTCGGGCTGATCCTGATGGAGCGGGACGAGCCGGAGGCGGCGATCGCCCAGCTCGAACGCGCGGTCGGCCGCGACCCCGACCTGATCGAGGGGCACCGGACGCTCGGCGTGCTCTACATGGACTGGGTCATCGACCACCAGCGGGCCGGCGATCACTTCCGGCGTGTCCTCGACCTCGGCGGGAACGACTCGCAGGTCCGGGGCTGGCTCCGGAAGATGGGCCAGAAGCCCTGACCGGACGCCGGTTCGGCCGGACCGGCGGTCACTCGGGGAAGGCGTAGGCGCGGAAGTCCGCCTCGATCTGCGGCAGGCGCCCGATCAACGACAGGTAGGTCGGGTCGAGCACCAGGTTCCGCCCGCGGACGGCGGCGCGGAGCAGATCGCGGAACGGCGCCTGGATCAGCTCGCCGTCCTCGTCGCGCACCTCCATCGTGTCCGGTCGCCGGTGGAGGAGGTAGTTGAAGAGCGCCGCGAGCTCCATGAGCATGTCGTGCGGGTTCTCGAGGAACGCCGCGGCGTCGGCGCGCGTGAGCGTCCGGAGCGGCACGAACCGGTTCCCGTCCGCGAGCCGCCGGTGCTCGGTGCGGAGGTAGGCGTAGTTCCAGTAGTGCGCGAAGTACGACGCGAGCCCCTCGGAGACCCAGTACGGCGGAGCCTGGTTGAACGCCCCGGCGACGAACTGGTGCAGCGCGGCGTGCGTCGCCTGCATCTTCAGGAACGTCCGGTTCCCGTGGTACATCACCGCGAGCGGCCGGTCGGCGTGCTGCGACGCGTAGTACGCCCCGTAGAAGGACGAGTGCTCGTCGGCGTTGATGTCCTGTCCGAGCTGGTTGAACGCGGCGAGGGTGGGGTAGATGTGGACGTGCAGCTTCTCGGACGGCGTCCAGTCGGTGCCGAGAAACTCCTGGAACCAACCGAGCGCCAGGTCGAGCGACTGCCCGACGTCGACGCCGAGGTGGCGGCTGTGGACGGTCCGGACGACGTAATGGGTCGACTCGACGATCCACGGATCCTCCCAGGTCGAGTGGTCGCGGTACGGCGGCCGCGTCGCGATCAGGTCGTCCTGGGCCTGGTCGATCGCGCCGCCGAGCGCCCGGTCGAGCGGAGAGAGGTGCGGGTCGTCCCCGGAGGGGAGGAGGGTGAGGGTGGCGGCGATGAGGGTCGGGAGCATCGGTCTCCTCCAGGGGGATGATCCAGGGTACGTGTCCGCGACAGTGGTTGGTAGGTGGGATTGGCCGCTGCGCGTGCTGCGTCGGGCCGCTGCGCGGGGCGAGGGGCCACTGCGCGTGGAGCGTGAGGCCGCTGCGCGGGGCGGTCCGCTGCGCGCGGGGCGGTGAACGCGTACGGGAGGGGA
>JAUIEL010000294.1 GCA_030428825.1 bacterium | reverse complement strand
GAGCTCGTCCCTCCTCCGGCCGCCGCCGTAGGGAACGCGCGGACCTTTCCCGAACGCGTTCGGCTATCGATAGTCGTGGCTTCTCACCCCGTCGACGGACGTCTCCGAGCCGAGGCGGTAGAGGCGCTCGGCCTGGACGTTGATCACGCCCTCGGCCTTCTCCAGTCCGCCGTCGACGACGAGGAGCGGGGCGGCGCGGACGAGCTCCTTGAACCGTTCGTAGACCGGGGGGCGGACGACGACGTTCGCCATGCCGGTCTCGTCCTCGAGGGTGAGGAACGTGAACCCCTTCGCGGTCGGCGGGCGCTGGCGGCAGATGACGAGGCCGGCGGTCCGGATCGTTCGGCCGTGGGGGAGGCGTCCGAGGTCGGCCGCCCGGGTCACGTGCTTGCCGTCGAGGAACGGCCGGAAGAGCTGGAGCGGCTGGCGCGCGGTCGAGAGGCCGGAGAGGGCGTAGTCCGCGGTCATCGCCTCGGCCTCCGAGAGGGGTGGGAGGTCGACCGGAGCCTCGGGGCGGCGCTTCGCGGCGAGCGGGCCGGGAGCGGCGCGAGTGAGCGCCTGCACGTTCCAGAGCGCGTCGCGCGGCGTCCCTCCGAACGCGCGGAAGCCGTCGAGGAGGGCGAGGTTCTCGAGCCCCGCGCGCGGCAGTCCGGAGCGCCGGACGAAGTCGTCGATCGACGAGAACGGCGCCGCCTTCCGCGCGGCCTCGAACGCCTCGCGCTGGGCCTCACCGACGCTCCGGACGTACCGCACCCCGACCCGGAGCGCGTTGCGATCGCCGCGGTCCGGCTCGAGCGTGCAGTCGAACGCGCTCGTCGCCGCGTCGATCGGGAGGACCCGGACGCCGTGTCGCTTCGCGTCGTTCAGGAGCGTGGCCGGGGAGTAGAACCCCATCGGCTGCGCGTTCAGCATCGCGCAGGTGAACGCGGCGTGGTGGTACCGTTTCAGGTACGCCGAGGCGTAGACGATCAGCGCGAACGACGCGGCGTGGCTCTCGGGGAAGCCGTAGTCGGCGAACGCCGCGAGCTGCTTGAAGATGCGGGCGGCGACGTCGGGCGGGATGCCGTTCTTCATCATCCCCTCGAGCAGGCGCCGCGCCAGCCGATCCATCTTCTCCCGTGACCTCTTGTGTCCCATCGCGCGCCGGAGCTCGTCCGCCTCGCTGGCGGTGAACCCGGCCGCGGTGATCGCGACCTTCATCCCCTGCTCCTGGAAGAGCGGCACGCCGAGGGTCCGCTTCAGGATCGGCACGAGCCGCGGGTCGGGGTACGTCACCTTCTCCTTCCCCGCGCGGCGCCGGAGGTAGGGGTGGACCATCTCTCCCTGGATCGGTCCGGGGCGGATCAGCGCGACCTCGACCACCAGGTCGTAGAAGCAGCGCGGCTTCAGCCGCGGCAGGGTGTTCATCTGCGCGCGCGACTCGATCTGGAACACCCCGACCGTGTCGGCCCGGCAGAGCATGTCGTAGACCGCGGGGTCGGTCGGAGGGAGGCGGGCGAGGTCGATCTCCGTCCCCTCGTGCGCCTTCACCAGCGCGATCGCGTCCTGGATCACCGTCAGCATCCCGAGGCCGAGCAGGTCGATCTTGATCAGGCCGAGCTGCGCGCAGTCGTCCTTGTCCCACTGGATGACCGTCCGCCCGGGCATCGCCGCGTTCTCGATCGGGACGATCTCGGCGAGCGGTCGCTCGGTGACGACCATCCCCCCGACGTGGATCGAGAGGTGCCGCGGGAAGCGATCGATCGCCTCGACGAGGGCGGCGAGGTGCTTCATGCGCGGGGCGTCGGGGTCGAGCCCGGACGTCCGGCGCTCCTTCACCTCCTCCGCCGCCTCGGTCGCCCGGCGCGCGTCGAGGGCGGCGGTGGCGTGCTCGACCTGGGCGAGCGACAGCCCGATCGCCTTCCCGACGTCCCGCACCGCGGAGCGCCCGCGGTAGGTGATGAACTCGCAGACCATCCCCGCGTGGTCGCGCCCGTACTTGTCGTAGACGTACTGGATCACCTTCTCGCGCTCGCGGTGCGCGAAGTCGAGGTCGATGTCCGGGGTCTCCTTCCGGTCCTCCGACACGAACCGTTCGAACAGGAGGTCGAGACCGACCGGGTCGACCGCGGTGATGCCGAGGCAGTAGCAGACCGCCGAGTTCGCGGCCGATCCGCGCCCCTGGCAGAGGATGCCGTTCTCGCGCGCGAACCGGACGATGTCCCAGACGATCAGGAAGTACCCGGCGAGGTCGAGCCGCTCGATGACGTCGAGCTCGTGCGCGATCTGCTTCGCCGCCTTCGGGGTCATCGGCCGGTACCGCCCGCGCGCCCCCTCGTGGACGAGCCGGTGGAGGGTCGAGAACGGGGTCTCTCCCTCGGCGACCGGGAACGCGGGGACCCGGACCGGCAGCCGGTCGAGGGTGAAGCGGCAGCGATCGGCGATCCGGGCGCTCGCCGCGACCGCGCCGTCGTACGCCCGGAAGCGGCGGACGATTGCCTCGATCGGCTTCAGGTACCGCTCGCCGTTCTCGAACAGGAGGGTCTCCGCGTGGTCGAGGTCGGTCCGGTGGCGGATGGCGGTCAGGACGTCCTGCAGCTTCCGCCCTTCGGGATCGGCGTGACGGACGTCGCCGGTCGCCACGCGCGGCACCCCGACCCGCCGTCCGATCCGCTCGAGCCGGGCGTTCAGCTCGGCGTCCCGCTCGCGGAGGTGCCCGATCAGCTCGAGGTGATAGCCGTCCCGGCCGAAGGCGTCGCGCCACGCGCCAGCGCGCTCGGCCGCGTCCCGCTCGCGCCGGTCGTCCCGCTCGCGGAGCCGCGCCGCGACGTCGCCCGCGGCGCCGCCGGAGAGGGCGATCAGCCCCCGCGCGTGCGCCGTGACCTCGTCGAACGAGACCGCGGACTCTCCCTTCGGCCGCCGGAGCCGCCCGCGGGTCAGGAGTCGGGTGAGGTTCGACCACCCTTCGGCGTTCCGGACCAGGAGCGTCGCCCGGTGGCCGCTCGTCAGCGTCACCTCGGCGCCGTGGATCGCCCGGATCCCGACCTCCCGGCACGCGAGGTGGAAGCCGGGGGCGCCGTACACGCCGTCCCGGTCGGTCAGCGCGAGCGCCCGGTAGCCGAGCTCGTGCGCGCGCCGGGCCAGGGTCTCGACCGAGGACGCTCCCTCGAGGAACGAGAAGTTCGAGAGGCAGTGGAGCTCGGCGTAGGGGGGGAGCGGCATGTCGGTCGGGCCCGCCGTCAGTCGAAGACGCCGTGCAGGTACCACCGTCCGTTCGACGCGCGGAACAGCCAGTAGAGGCCGCGGTCCGCGGTCGCGACCTCGAAGTAGTCGCGCGCGAACGGGTCGTCCCACCACTCGCCCGACCGCCGGTGCGGTCCGAACAGCAGCCGGACCGTGAGGATCGCGTCGCGGCGGCGGGGGTCGAGGGAGAACGCGGTCAGCCGCCCGTCGCGGTGCCAGGTCCGGAGCGGCCGGGGCGGATCGATGAGCCGGAGCGCCGAGACGAGCGCGCCGTCCTCTCGCGCGCCGCCCGTCGCGTCGGCACGAGGGGGACGGGGGGGACGGGGGGGACGGGGACGATCCGGCGCGGCGCCGGTCGCCGGCGGCGCGAACGTCTCGCGTACGGTCCGCGCCTCGGGACGATGGCTCGGTCGGACCGAGGTCCGCTGCAGCGCCCGGGCGCCGAAGAGCGCCGCGAGCCGGGCGAGGACGCGCTCGACCCGCCCCGGGTCGCGGCGGCGGCGGGCGAAGAGGCGCCCCTGCTCCTTCAACCGCGGCGCGTCCGCGGCGACCCGGAGCGACGCCTCGACGACCGGCGCCGAGAAGGTGGCGCGGCCGATCTCCAGCTCGAGGAGGGTCCGGAGCGTTCGAGGGTCGGCGCACGGCGCGGACGGTTCGACCGGGACCTCGACGATCGCCTCGTCCTCGAGCAGGAACGAGGCGACGACATGCAGCGCGCCGCGCGGCGCGATCCGGGCGAGGACCCTCTCGACGAGGAGCTCGAGCGCCGGGCGGAGCGCCTCGAGATCGCGGGTCCAGGCGGCGAGCTCCTCGGTCTCCTCGACGACCTCGACCTCGGGCGCGCGGAGGAGGACGTCCTCCCCGAGCCCGCGCGCGAGCCGATGGGCGAGCACCCCCTCGCGGCCGTAACGGACCTCGATGGCGGCGACCGGGAGCGCGGCGAACTCTCCGATCGTGCGGATCCCGAGCTGCCCGAGGCGGCGCCGGTTCTCGTCGGAGAGCGGGAGGAGGTCGAGCGCGAGCGGGGCGAGCGTGCGGCGCTCCTTCCCGGACGGGACGACGGTGACCGGGCCGTCCGCGCACGCCGCGGCGGCGAACGCGCAGAAGCGGGGGCCGGCGACGGCGGCGCGGATCCGCACGAAGCGGAGCGCCTCGACCGCGGCGACCATGCGCCGCGCGAGGGTCCGCTCGTCCCCGTGCACGTGTCGAAGCCCGCGCGCGTCGAGGAAGAAGAGCCCCTCCCCGCCGTTCTCGATCGAGGGCGAGATCGTTCGGAGCGCTTCGAGCACCTCGTCGGTCGCCCGCTGCTCGAGGTCGGGGTCACGTCCGAGGAGGAGGAGGCCGTTGCAGACGGCGAGCGCCTGGACCGAGGTCATCCCGACGGCCACGCCCGCCTCGCGCGCCGCGGGGGAGACCGCGACCGTCCGGTCGCGGTCGAGGATCGCTCCGGTGTTCCGGGCGGAGGTGACGACGAACGCGGCGCCGGCGAGCGTCGGATCGTTCCGGACTCGGACCTGGATCGGGTAGTCCTCGATGCACGCGCAGGCGGTGCGCGCGGAAGGGACCGCTCCCTCGTTCGGCTCCGACGTTCTCACCCGAGGTCTCTCCGTTCGGTTCGGTCACGCGAACGTCGGTTCCGGCCGGAGCGTCAGCGAGGTCCGTCGGCCGGGCGGTCCGAACTTGCTCTTCCGGACCTCCACCTCGAGCCGGGCGCCGCCGAGCACGAACGGAGGGGTCGACTCGGGGAGGAACCGGAAGCCGGTCCTCCGGACCGCGAGCCGGAGCGCGACCGGCGAGCCGAGGGACGAACGTTCGGGTTCGGTCTCGGTCAGCATCACCAACGCCGTCTCGGCGACGCGCGCGAGGCGGGCGACCCGGAAGAGGCGGTCGAGCGGCGGCCGCCCGTCCGCCGTTCCGCCCGGGCGCCGTCGGGAGAGGGGGCGGCGTCGGGCGGAGGGCGGAGGAGCGGACATTCCGGAGAGGTCGAGGACGACGAGCGAGAACCCCTGGCTGCGCAGCAGGTGGTCGACCACGCGCAGCCCGGACCGGGCCGGCTCGAACGGGGGGAGGACGGCCGGCAACGGAGGGCGGACGACGAGCAGCCGTTCGAGGTCGACCCCGGCGGCCTCGGCGGACGGGCCGAAGAAGACCCCTTGCGGGTCGACGAGGGCGGCCTCTTCTCCCCGCGCCTGGGCGGCCGCGAGGAGGGCGAGGACGAGGCTCGTCTTGCCGCTGGAGGGGGGGCCCGAGATCTCCGTCAGGTGACCGCGGGGGAGACCACCGTTCGGAGGGAGGATGGCGTCGAGGTCGGAGAGCCCGGTCGGACAGCCGTCCGATCCGGACGGGGAGGCCGGGTCGGAGGAGGCGGAGAGCGGAAGCCCCGGGAGTTCGGGGAACGAGGGGAGGGGGAGGGCGGGGAGAGGGGAGTCCGGGGAAAGTCGGTCGACCGGGAGCGCCTCGCGGCATCGGTGGTGGTCGGTGGTGGACAAAGGGTGCTGGAGTTCCAGAGGAGGGACCACGAGACGCTCCCGATCGAACCGAACGAAAACCGAACACAAATGAGAAAAAGGGGGGGCTACCACATACGGAGCACCCCGATCGCGCGACCCTGGATCGTCACCTGGTCGACCCAGAACGGCTCCATCTCGGCGTTCGCCGGCTGCAGCCGGATCTTCCGCCGCGCGCGGTCCCGATAGACGCGCTTCAGCGTGGCGGAGCCGTCCTCGAGGAGCGCGACGGCGATGTCGCCGTCCGGAACGGTGTCGCGCGGCTCGACCAGCACGAGGTCGCCGTCGAGGATGTGGTCCTCGATCATGCTGCTCCCGGAGACCCGGAGCGCGTACGCGTCGGCCGGGACCTGGGAGGCGGGGAGGGTCAGCGTGTCGCTCGGGTCGTCGATCGCCTCGATCGGCAGGCCGGCCGCGATGGTCCCGCGGATCGGGACATCGATCGTCTCGCCGCCCGGCGCGGTCGCGGGGACGAGGGTCGGACCGGCCGCGACGGAGAGCGACTCGAACGCCTCGTCGAGCCCCCCGCCGGCCGAGAGGTCGGCGACGAGCTTCTCCTCCTCGAGTTGCCAGCCGTGCGCGCCCCCCTCGTTCCGCATGTACCCCTTCCGGGCGAGCGTGCTGAGGGTCTGGTGGATGGTGGAGGCGGCCCGGTCGAGCAGCTTCGCCAGCTCGCGCACGCTCGGCGTGTGGCCGTGGGTCTGCGTGAACGTCCGGAAGGCGTTCAGGAGTTCCATCTGGCGGCGGGAGACGGGCAGGGCCATGGACTATCCTCTCTCTCTCCTCGAGCGGGTCCCGACACGGGTCCGCCTGCTCGGGGGAGGCCCGGCCGTGCGGCGGGGCTTCCCCAACGGGACGGGAATCTACCGTCCGAACGAAAGCCGAACAAGAGAGAATCCGGAAGGAATCGCGATCTCCTTTCGACCGGAGACCCGGAGCCGGATGCCGGACGCCCCCCTCGACCCCCCCTCGATCGACGACGTGCTGCAGGCGTGTCTGGAGCGGTACGAGACCGACGGTCCGTCCGCGGTCGACGACGCGTGCCGACGCCACCCGGAGCTCGCGGAGACGCTCCGGCGACGGATGGCGCGTCTCGAGGCGATGGGGCTGGTCGGCGAGGCCGCGGAGTCGAGGCTCGGGGCGCCGGCCGGCGTGCCGGAGCGCCTCGGCGAGTTCCGGCTGAAGCGGCTGCTCGGCGGAGGCGGCATGGGCGTCGTCTATCTCGCCGAACAGGTCGACCTCGGCCGCGAGGTCGCGCTGAAGATCGTCCGCCCCGAGCAGCTCTACTTCCCGGGGACCCGCGAGCGGTTCCGGCGTGAGGTCGAGACGATCGCGCGGCTGCGTCACCCCGGCATCGTGCCGGTCCACACCGTCGGCGAGGACGGGGAGATCCCGTACTTCGCGATGGAGTGGGTCCGCGGGGCGACGCTCGCCGAGGTGCTCGAGGAGGTCGAGGGGCGCGATCCGGCGACGCTGACCGGGCACGACTTCGGCGAGGCGGTCCGTCGGCGCGCCGCGGACGGCGACGACGACGAGACCGGCTCGTGGATCGGGCACGTCTTCACCGGGAGCTGGGAGGAGGCGTGCCTCCGCGTCGTCCGGCAGATCGCCGACGCGCTGGAGCACGCGCACCGGCAGGGGATCCTCCACCGCGACGTGAAGCCCTCGAACGTGATGATCACGCCGGCCGGCCGCGCGATGCTGCTCGACTTCGGGCTCGCCGCCGCCGAGGGGACGAGCCGCCTGACCCGGACCGGATCGCAGCTCGGGTCGGCGCCGTACATGGCGCCGGAGCAGGTCCGCGGCGCGACCGACGACGTCGACGTGCGGACCGACGTCTACGCGCTCGGCGTGACGCTGTACGAACTCCTGACCCTCCGCCTGCCGTTCGAGGGGCCGACCCGCGACGAGATCGGCCGCCGCATCGTCGACGGCCGGCCGCCCGACCCGTCGGCGCGCCACCGCGGTCTCTCCTGGGAGGCGGAGACCGTCTGCCTGAGCGCGATGGACGTCGACCCGTCGCGACGGTACCCCCGCGCCGCCGACCTCTCGCGCGACCTCGGGAACGTCCTCGACCGCCAGCCGATCGAGGCGAGGCGCGCCGGCACCGTCCGCCGGCTCCGTCTCTGGGTCCGGCGGCACCCGACGCTCGCCGTCGCGCTCGTCCTGGGTGCGGTCGTCGTGGTCGGCGGCCCGCTGGGGTACGCGTCGATGGAGCGCTCCGCCCGCGCGCGCGTGGAGGAGAAGCGCGCGCTCGCCGAGGAGAGCTTCGCCGACGCGGTGGCGGCGGTCGAGTCGCTCCTCGCGAAGGTCGGGGAGTCGAAGCTGCGCCACGTCCCGCAGGTCGA
>JAUIEL010000941.1 GCA_030428825.1 bacterium | reverse complement strand
GAAGCGGACGATCGTCCTGACCCGAGAGCCGGGGCTCGTGCCGCTGATCCGCGCGCTCGGCTTCGACGGCGTCGTCAACGCGCGCCTCCTCGCGGTGTCGGAGATCGCGCGCTTCGTCCGCCCCGGCAAGGTGCTGGCGGTGCAGAAGATCGGGTCGGGCGGCGCCGAGGCGGCCGAGCTGCTGGTCCGGAAGGGGTCGAAGGCGACCGACAAGTCGCTGCGCGAACTGCGTCTCCCCGAGGGGGCGATCGTCGGCTCGGTCTTCCGGGACGGCGCCGCGTTCCTGCCGACCGGCGACACGGTCCTCGAGCCGGGGGACGACATCGTGGCGTTCGTCCTCGACGACGTCCGCGACCAGGTCGAGCGGCTGTTCGCGGGGTCGCGGAAGATCAAGTTCGAGGCGGGGACCTGAGCGGACGCGCGGGGACGCTCTCCCGGCGTCCCTCGTCGAGCCGCAGCAGCGCGGCGAGCAGGCCGGAGGGGATCGGCGTCGCGTCGCGCGCGGCGCCCCGGCGGAGGTCCGCCCGGACGCGCCGCGCTCCCGCCCGTCGCAGCCGCGCGAGCCCGCGCGCGACCCTCCCGCGCGCGGCCCGCTCGGACCACCGGCAGGCGTCGGCGATCTCCGCCGGCGTGAGGCGCTCGATCACCGCCAGCTCGACCGCGCGCCGGAGCTCGGCCGGGAGCGCCTCCAGCCGTTCGATCGGACTCATCGCTCGCGCTCCACCCGGAGGCGGAGCGTCAGGTCGTCGCGCGTCTCGCCGGGCGCGAGGGTGAGGACGTCGCCGAGCGCGGGGCGGAAGGTCGCATGCAGCGCGACGAGCCGGAGCGGCAGCCCGACCGGGAGCGCGCCGATCGTGAAGCGGCCGTCGCGGTCGGTCCGGTGGGGGAGGGCCGGGAGCGGCGCGCCGCGGCCGCCGAGGGCGCGGACGACCGTGTCGTGCTCGTCGACGGCTTCGCGCGAACGGGGCCCGGTTCCGGTGACGCCGACGTACGCGAACGGCACCGGCGCGCCGGCCGCGTCGACGACGACGCCCTCGATCCGCGCCGGCGCGGGGACGCGGGCGACGACGTCCTCGACCCGGCGTCGCTCGCGGAGGTCGTACGGGCCGAGGAAGACCGGCGCGCGGTACGGGAGCCGGAGCCGGACGACGACCCGCCGCGGCGGGACGCGATCGACCCGGAACGTCTCGGCCGGCGGCGGCGCGTCGCCCATGTCCATCTGCTGGCGCGAGATCGGGACGGCGTGGTTCGGCAGGAGGTCGCCGAAGACGGCGTCGAGCGGGAGGTCGTCGTCGACCGTCAGCACGTCGACGTCGGCGTACCACGGGACCCGGACCAGCGCGCCGCTCTCCGCGTCGTAGGCGCGGCCGACGATCGTGCCGAGCGTCCCTTCGGGCGGGTCGAGCTGGATCACCAGGTCGTCGCGGCCGGTGGCGACCGAGCTCACCTCCGCGGTCCCGCGCGCGCCGGCGTCGACGGCGACGGCGACGAGGGCCGGGCCGACGTCGTCGAGGCGGAACCGGCCGTCCCCGTCGGTCGTGACCGACGCGTCC
>JAUIEL010000293.1 GCA_030428825.1 bacterium | reverse complement strand
CCGCTCGCCGGACGCCCCCGCGCGCCGGCGACCCGCCGCGCCGGGCGACCGAGCCCGCGCGGGGCGCCGACGCGAACCCGGACGTGGGGCGGATCCTCGGCCACCAGTTCGTCGGGACCTCCACGACCGAGGCGATGGAGAACGAGGTCGACAAGCTCCGCCGGACGCTCGACGCGCTGGTCGGGAAGGGGGAGGAGTCGGCCGAGATCCTGAGCCACATCGAGGAGGACGGGACCGACCTCGAGGGGCTCGGCATCAGCGCCGAGCGGGCCGACGCGATCCGCGGCCTGACCAACGACGTCAACTCCCTCCGGGCGGAGCTGCAGCTCCTCCACATGCAGGGGCGGTCGGCCGCGACCCCGGACGAGGAGCTGCGCGACGTGAAGGACCTCCTCTCGGAGCTGGTGCGCGACGGGCCGGCCGCGACGATGAAGGACGCGAGCGCCGAGGAGACGGTCGACGACGCCCCGGCGCCGGAGCCGTCGCCGCTCCGCGTGCGGCGTTCGAGGTTCCCGCAGCGGGAGGCGCTGCTGGCGTTCCGCGCCGGGGACGATCAGCGCGTGGTGGAGGTGCTGCTGCCGCTCGATCGGGCGACCCTCGAGCCGTCGGTCCTGTACGCGTACGGCTGCGCGCTGGTGAACCGCCGCGACTTCGACGAGGCGCGCGTGATCCTCTCCCTGATCGAGGAGCACGAGGACCGCGAGACGCTCCGCTTCGCGGCGAAGCGACAGCTCCGGCGCATCGAACACCTGGCCAACGGAATCGTGAGCCTCGACCCGTTGCTGAAGGAAGGACGGGACCAGTGATCGACGGACCCGAAACGAAGACCGACCTGCGGGACGCGTTCGACGCCTTCTCGGTGATGGCCGAGCGGGTGCAGTCGGCGTACGACAGCCTGCGGCAGACCGCGGCGCACCTCGACCGCGAGCTCGCCCGCGCGAACGCCCGCCTGCAGACCCAGGTCGACGAGCTGGAGAACCTCTCCGGCTCCCTCGCGGCGGTCCTCCGGGCGATCCCGTGCGGGGTCGTGGTGGCGAGCAAGGACGGGGAGCTCCTGATGGCGAACCCCGCCGCGGAGCGCCTCCTCGACCGGTCCGCCGCCGACCTGGTCGGGCGTCCCGCGTCGTCGATCGAGGACGCGCGCGGGAACCCGATCCTCGCCCTCCCCGAGGGCACGGGGGAGACCGGCGAGCGGCTGGTCCGGACCGCGAACGGCAGCCGCATCCTCGACGGGTGCGTCGTCCCGGTCAGCGACGCGGCGGGGCACGAGCTCGGCCTGGTCGAGGTCCTGAACGACCGCTCGGAGGTGAAGGCGCTGGAGGAGGAGGTCCGCCGGCTCGACCGCCTCGCGGAGCTCGGCCGCGTCGCCGCGATCATCGCCCACGAGATCCGGAACCCGCTCTCCGGCATCCGCGGCTTCGCCGGGATGCTGAAGCGGCGGCTCGAGCAGGAGTCCGGCGACGGGGCGGCGCTCCGGTGGGCGGAGCGGATCTGCGAGGGGGCGGACCGCGCCGACCAGATCATCGATTCGGTCCTGTTCCTCGCCCGGCCCCGGCCGCTGAACAAGGGCTCGGTCGCGGTCTCGCGCTTCCTGACCGACACGTTCGAGGCGGTGGCGCAGGGGTGCCGGGAGCTCTGCCGCGAGGTCGACGTCCGCGTCCACGTCGAGCCCGCCGACGTCGCGCTCGACGCCGACGCCGTCCGCCTCGGCCAGGCGCTGGCGAACCTGATCCAGAACGCGCTCGAGTCGCTCGGCGGCCGCGGCCGCCTCGAGCTCTCGGCGCGGGAGGTCGACGACCGGATCGAGCTGCGGGTCCGGGACTCCGGCCCGGGCGTCCCGGCCGAGGCGGCGGCCCGCCTGTTCGAACCGTTCTTCTCCACGAAGTCCGACGGCGCCGGCCTGGGGCTGGCGCTGGTCCAGCGGATCGTGGAGCTGCACGACGGGGAGATCCGACTCGAGCCGGGCCTCGGCGCCGGCGCCGGATTCGTCCTCTCGTTCCCCCGTTCCGACGTTCGCGTGGAGGCGACCGCCCGATGATCGAGAAGGTGCTCATCGTCGACGACGACGCGCTGTCGAGGGACTTCCTGGTGGAGCTCCTCGAGCTGAACGGCAAGACGGTCTTCGCGGCCGCCGACGCGGCGGGGGGGTTCAGCCGCGTCGCGGACGAGGACGTCGACCTCGTGATCACCGACCTCCGGATGCCGGGGGACGACGGCATCGCGCTCCTGCGGCGGATCCGTCGCTCCGGGCGGACGATGCCGGTCCTCGTGGTGACCGCGTACGGCTCGGTCGACACCGCCGTGCGGGCCCTGAAGGAGGGCGCGACCGACTTCCTCACCAAGCCGATCTCGCCCGAGCAGGTCGAGGCGGTGCTGCGGAACCTCGAGACCGACGACGGGGTCGCGGCGACGCCGGCGCTCCCGTGCCGGGACGACACCGAGGCGGGGCGGTCGCTGGTCGGATCGAGCCTCGCCATGCGCGAGCTCGTCGACACCGCGATCCGCGTCGCGCGCTCGCGGGCCACGGTCCTGATCACCGGGGAGAGCGGGACCGGCAAGGAGCTGTTCGCCCGCCTCATCCACGAGGAGAGCCCGCGCCGCGCACGGCCGTTCGTCCGCGTGAACTGCGCGGCGCTCGCCGAGTCGCTCCTGGAGAGCGAGCTGTTCGGCCACGAGAAGGGCGCGTTCACCGGCGCGCACCAGCGCCGCGAGGGACGGTTCGAGCTCGCCGACGGCGGGACGATCTTCCTCGACGAGATCGGCGAGACGAGCCTCGCGCTGCAGGCGAAGCTGCTGCGCGTGCTCGAGGAGCGGGAGTTCGAGCGGGTCGGCGGCGTGAAGACGATGCGGACCGACGTCCGCTGCGTCGCCGCCACCAACCGCGACCTCGAGCAGGCGATCCGGGACGGCGTGTTCCGCGAGGACCTCTACTACCGGCTGCAGGTCGTGAACCTCCGCCTCCCGCCGCTGCGCGAGCGCCGCGAGGACGTGCCGGCGCTCGCGTCGCACTTCCTCGCCCGGTACGCCGAGGAGAACGCGGTGCCGGTCCGGCGCTTCTCGGACGACGCGGTGGCGATGCTGCGGGCGCACTCCTGGCCGGGGAACGTCCGCGAGCTCGAGAACACGATCGAGCGCGCGGTCGTCCTCGACCCGGGCGAGGAGGTCCGTCCCGAGCACCTCGACCTCAAGGGGGGCGCCGCGGGGGACGAGAACGGTCTCCCGGACGTCGCCGCGAACGTCGGCTGCTCGCTGGAGCATGTCGAGCGGGCCCTGATCCTGAAGACGCTCGAGAGCACCGGCCACTCCCGCAAGGAGGCGGCCCGCATCCTCGGCGTCACCGCCCGCACCCTGACCAACAAGATCAGCCGCTACCGCTCGGAGGGGATCTACGTCGCCCCGCCGCGGGCGCGGCGCACGCCCGAGATGTCCGTCGGGAGGTCGTCATGAATCCGATCGGAAGCGACTCGAAGGTCCTGATGCGCGCCCTGGACGGGCTGGCGCTGCGCCACCGGGTGGTGGCGTCGAACCTCGCCAACCAGAGCACGCCGGGGTTCAAGCGGTACGAGGTGTCGTTCGAGGACCAGCTCGAGCGCGCGGCCCGCGGCGGCACGTTCGAGCCGAAGGTGACGCGCGACACCGAGGGCGGGGACGCGGACGGCAACAACGTCGTCCCCGAGCGCGAGGTCGGCACCTTGACGCGAGTCGAGATCGTCTATCGCACGCTCACGCAGGCGCTGACGATGAAGTCCGCCCTGATGCGCGCCGCCCTGACCAGCCGCTGATCCCGGACCGGGAGGAAGAAGCCATGGGACCGATGAAGGCCTTCCGCGCGCTCGACGTCGCCGGCTCCGGCATGCTCGCCGAGCGGCGCCGCCTCGAGGTGATCGCGGCGAACATCGCGAACGCGCACACGCTGAAGTCCGAGGACGGCGGGCCGTACCGGCGCCGGGAGGTGCTGTTCGAGACCGTCTTCGACCGCGCGCTCGACGGCGACCTGCCGCGCGTCGAGGTGAAGGACGTGGTGCGCGACATGAGCGACCTGAGGCGCGTCCACCGCCCGGGCCATCCGATGGCGGACGCCGACGGCTACGTCGCCATGCCGAACGTCGAGATGGTGTTCGAGATGGTCGACCTGATGGCGGCGATGCGCTCGTTCGAGGCGAACGCCAAGACGTCGGAGGTGTTCAAGACGATGGTCGACGCGGCGCTGCAGATCGGGAGGGCGTGACGATGAGCGCGTTCGGAATCGACGCGATCCAGGGCGCGCTCGCCGGCGGCGCCTCGCCCGCGCGGGCGGCCGGCGGCGGCGACGGCTCGTTCGGAGAGCTCCTGAAGGGGCTGGTCGAGGACGCCAACGCCAACCACGCCCGCTCCGACCAGATGGTCGAGTCGCTCGCCAAGGGAGAGCCGACGGACGTCCACCAGGTGATGCTGGCGATGACCGAGGCCGACCTCTCGTTCCGGATGCTCCTGGAGGTGCGCAACCGACTCGTCGACGCGTACCAGGAGATCCAGCGGATGCCGGTCTGACCGGCCGAAACCGAGACGCACGTGAAGGACCTGCTCGACCAACTCGCCTCGATCTGGACCGGGGGCTCGCCCACGCAGCGCGCCCTCGCCGTCCTGAGCGCCGTCGTCGTGGCGCTCGGCGTCGGCTCCTCGGTCTACCTGTCGACGCGCCCGGACTTCGCGCTCCTGTTCGGCAACCTCGAACCGTCCGACGCGGCCGAGGTCGTCGAGCGAGTCCGCGGGGCGGGCGTCGAGGCGCGGGTCGAGGACGGCGGCCGATCGGTCTACGTCCCGCGCGAGCAGGTGGCCGAGGTCCGCATGATCGTGTCGGCGGCGGGGCTCCCGCGCGGCGGCGCCAAGGGGTGGGAGCTGTTCGACGACTCGGCGTTCGGCGTGTCGGAGTTCGTCCAGAACGTCAACCTCCGGCGCGCGCTGGAGGGGGAGCTCGCCCGGTCGATCCGCTCGTTCGAGGCGGTCGACGACGCGACGGTGAAGATCAGCGCCCCGCGACGGTCGCCGTTCGTCGGCGACGAGCGGCGGGCGAAGGCGTCGGTGGTGATCGATCCCCGCGCCGGGCGCCAGCTCGCCCTGGAGAACGTCCGGGCGATCGAACACCTGGTCTCCGGGGCCGTCGAGGGGCTCGACATCGACCAGGTGCGCGTCCTCGACACGAGGGGGCGCGTGCTGAGCCAGACCCACGAGGACCCGCTGGCGGCGGCCGCGAGCACCCAGATGGACTACCGCCTGAAGCGCGAGGCGGAGCGGCGCCGGACCGCGCAGGAGATGCTCGACCGGATGGGCGTCGTCGCCGACGTCCGCGTCGCGCTCGAGCTCGACTTCCAGCAGATCTCCGAGACCTCGGAGAAGTTCGACCCGACCGGGACCGTGCTGAGCGAGACGCTCGACAACTCGTCGACCCGCCCGGCGACCGTCGCGAGCGGCGGGCCGGCCGGCGCCGAGGCGAAGATCGACGGGAACGCCCTCCCGTCGTCCGCCGCCGGGATGACCGAGGAGACGAAGGAGACGATCACCAGCACCTACGGCGTCGGGAAGACCGTGCGGAGCCAGCAGCGGCTCGCCCCCGAGGTCCGGCGGATCTCGGTCAGCCTCGTGGTCCAGAAGGAGTTCGAGGATCGGATGGCGGAGATCGTCGACCAGGTGAAGGCGGCGGTCGGGTTCGTGGAGGGGCGCGACGTCGTGAAGTCGATGGCGCACGAGTTCAAGCTCCCCGAGGCGGAGGAGGTGACGGAGACGGCGCCCGAGTCGACCCTGGTGCGAGACATCGCCGAGCGCGCGATCCAGCTGCTCGGGATCCTCGGCGCGCTCTACCTCGTGCTGCGGATCCTGAAGACGATCGAGCGTCGCGAGCGCGCGCCGGTCGCGGCGGCCGGGCCGACGGTCGAGGTCCCGGGCGGCGGCGGCGAGACCGCGCGGCCGGCCGCGGGCGAGGGCGGCGACGCGGCGCCGCTCGAGTCACCGCGCGTGGAGGACCTCGTCCGCCAGTCGGTCGAGCGCGACCCGGCCGCGGCGGCGCGGGTGCTGCGCGGCTGGCTCCACGAGGGGGACCCGAACTGACATGACGACCGGCGCGGACAAGGTCGCCACGTTCCTCCTGACGCTCGACCGGCCGGTCGCGGCGGACCTGCTCCGTCTCCTCCCCGAGGTCGACCGGCACCAGGTGACGAAGGCGCTGATCAAGCTCGGCGACACGTTCCTCGGCAACGAGACGCGGACCTCGCTCCTCTCGGAGTTCCAGGAGACGCTCTCCGGCCGGCCGGGCGACACGCCGTCGCCGGAGGAGATCAAGGGGCTGCTCGAGGAGGCGTTCGGCGCCGACGCGATGTCGCTGACGAACCGCTTCGAGTCGCGCGACGTCCGCTCGCAGGCGTCGTTCGTGCTGCGGCGGCTCGAGCCGGCCGCGCTCGCGTTCGTCCTGGCCGACGAGCACCCGCAGGCGATCGCGGTGATCCTGCTCGAGCTCGGGGCCGACGTCGCCTCCGCCGTCCTCCCCCTCCTCGACCGCGAGATGCAGCAGGAGCTCGTCGAGCGCATGGTGAACATGAAGCGCGTCGCGCCGGAGCTCGTCGCGGCGATGATCCGCGCGGTCACCGAGCGGGCGCGGACCCTCGCGTCGGCGCAGGAGGACGAGGACGAGGAGGGGGGCGGCGAGAACGACCAGCTCAAGACCGTCGCCACGATGCTGAACAAGTTCGAGGAGGCGGACCAGCGCGAGCTCCTCGCGAGCATCGAGGCGAACGATCCGGACAAGGCGCAGGCGGTCAAGGACCAGCTCTTCACCTTCGACGACCTCCTCAAGCTCGGCGTCCGCGACGTCCAGCGCATCCTCTCGGGGATCGACACCCGGGTCCTGGCGACGTCGCTGAAGAGCGCGAGCGCGGAGCTGACGGAGTTCCTGCTGGGGAACGTGTCGAAGCGCGTGCGCGAGCGGGTCGAGGAGGAGCGCGAGACGCTCGGGGCGCTCCGGCTGTCGGAGGTGAAGCAGGCGCAGAACGAGATGGCGGCGGTCGCGCGCGACCTGATCCAGCGGGGCGAGATCGTCTTCGGCGGCAGCGGGGAGGACGAGCTTGTCGAGTGACCTCCGCATCGTGTTCACCGCCGCGCCGGCCGCGCTGCGTCTCTCGGGCCGCGGCGACGGCCCGGGTCCGCGTCGACCCCGGCCGCGCCGCGAGGCGAACCGTCCGGCCGGTGCGACGCCGTCGGAGACGGGCGCGTCGGCCGCGGCCGGCGCCAAGGCGTCGAAGCCGAGGGCCGCGTCCGGCGCGGCGGACGGCGGCGAGACGACGACTGCCGCGACGCCGACGGACACGCCCCCGCCGGCGTGGGCGCTGCAGCTCGACCGGTTCGATCGCGTGATGACGCGGCTCGAGGCGGAGGCGACCCGCCTCCCGAGCTCGGTCGCCGAGGCGCTCCAGGCGATGGAGCCGGACCTGGTGCGGCTCGCGCTCGCGGCGGCGTCGCAGGTCCTGCGCCGGCGGTTCGACGAGGGAGAGGAGGAGCTGTCGCGCCTCGTCTCCGACGCGCTCGGGCGGATCACCCGCGGCATCGAGAAGCGGGAGACCGTCCGCGTGCTCGTCGCCGCCGAGGACCTCGAGGCGCTCTCGGCCGCGGTCGGCGATCGCGCCGGCGTCGAGTTCGAGGCGGACGAGGGGCGTCCGGCGGGGACGGTCGAGGTCCGCTGCGGTCTGCGTCGGATCGGCGTCGACGTGGCGCGGGAGATCGACCGGCTCGCGGACCGCCTGCTGGGCGACGGCGGGCGGGAGGAGCGGACCGATGATTGACCTCGAGTCGATCCTGTCCGACGTCGCCGCGTACGAGGCGTTCCCGGTGGAGGGGGCCGTCAGCCGCATCATCGGCATCACCGCCGAGTGCGGCGGCATCGACGTCCGCCTCGGCGAGCTCTGCTCGATCGAGGGGGCGGACGGGGCGCCGGTGCTGGCCGAGGCGATCGGGTTCACCGGCTCCACGACCGTGCTCATGCCGCTCGAGGACCTGACGGGCGTCGGACCCGGCGCGCCGGTCCGCGTGCTCGGCCGGCGTCTCTACGCGCCCGCCGGGCCGCGGC
>JAUIEL010000292.1 GCA_030428825.1 bacterium | reverse complement strand
GATCGCCGCGCTGATCAGGAGCCGAGGCCCGTCCGGGGCGAGGAACCACGCCGCCTGCCGGTCGCGTTCGAGGTTGCTCATCCGCTCGTGGAACCGCGCCACCGGCTGCTTCTTCGTCTCGATCGCGTCCGCGAACGCCTCGACCTTCTCCCGCGACGTGCACATGACGACCACCTTCTCGCGCGCGTGCTCGGCGAGGAACCGCTTCAGCCAGTCGGTGCGAGGGTCGGCGTCGACGCGAGACAGCCGGTACGAGTCGTCGCGCCCGAGGTCGTGCAGGAACTCCCGGCGCATCCGGTCGACGCGGCCGCCCTCGAGGTCGACCGCCCGCAGCACCCGGCGCGGGAACCCCTCGATGCGCGCCCGAACGTTCCGGAACATCACCCGTCCGACCCCGTGCAGGTCGAGCAGACGCGAGAGGAGGGTCCGCCGCGCCGCGCCGTCCCCGCCGTCCGCCGCCGCCACCAGCGCGCCGACGTCGTCCGCGTGGAGCAGCTTCGTCAGGGCGTCGCGGTCCTCCCCCTCGAGCGGCGTTCCGTCATGCAGTCGCTCGGCCGTGTCCGCGAGCTCGCGGTAGTGCTCCGCCTCGCGCCGGTACTCCTCCGGGTCGTCGAACCGGACCGGGTCGAGCAGCTGCAGCCGCCGGAAGTGCGCCTCCTCGCCGTCGCGGTCGGGCGTCGCGCTCAGGAGCACGACGTGCTCGACGTGCTCCGCCAGCCGCTCGACCAGCGCGAACTCGGCGCTCTCCGGCTCGAGGTGGTGCGCCTCGTCGACGATCAGGAGGTCCCAGTCGGCGTCCGCGACCGCCGCCTCGGTCCCTTCGTCGAGCGGCGCGACGAAGAGCTGGGCGCCGAGCAGCTCCGTCGGGAGGTCGTCCTCTCCGACGTCCGGCTCGTCGAACCCGACCGTGTCCCGGCCGACCACCCGCAGCACGAGGTTGAACCGGAGGTACGCCTCGGCGAGCCACTGGTGCACCAGCGCCGGCGGCACGAGCACGAGCGCCCGCTCGACCCGTCCGGTCAGGTGCATCCGATGCAGGACCAGGAGCGCCTCGATCGTCTTCCCGAGCCCGACCTCGTCGGCGAGCAGGACCCGCACGCGGTGGCGCTCGCAGACGTCGCGCGCGATCGAGAGCTGGTGGTCGAACAGACGGATCCGCCCCCCGAGGAAGCCGCGCGCCGGCGACGCCAGCATCCGGTGGCGGACGTCGAGCGCGTCGTGTCGGAGGTCGAACAGCGCGAACTCGTCGACCTGCCCGGTCCGGAGCCGGTTCTCCGGCGTCGCGACGTCGAGCGCGGCGTCGAGGTCGGTCTCGGTCAGCTGGTGCCCGCCGCCGCGGTACGTCAGGACGTCCCCCTCCACGACCTCCTCGACGCGGAATCGTACCCCGCCGCCGGCCGCCTCCTGCCCTTCGGAGAGCCGCGCCCGCGCGAGCGGCGCCGACTCGACCGCGTACGTCCGGGTGACGCCTCGCGCGGGGTACCGGACCACGACCTCCCGCCCGTCGACCCGTTCCAGCACGCCGAGACCGAGCTCGGGCTCGGTCAGGCTCTGCCAGCGTTGGCCTTCGGCGTACGTCAGCGATCGGGCTCGTCGGGGACGGAGGGACGACCGGTCGTCGGTCGGGGACGCCGCATCCTACTCGGCCCGCGGACGATGTCACTCCGACAGCAGCTCGTCGTGCACCGACGCGTGGACCAGCAGCAGGCACCCTCCCTCGGTCCACTGGTCGTCGTGGATCGATCCGCCGTCGACCAGCTCGAAGTCGCCGGCCCGCATCACCTGGTCGCGGTGACGCAGGTCCCCCTCGAGGACGTAGCACTCCTCCGCGCCGGCGTGCCGGTGCGGCGGGTAACGCGTCCCCGCCTCCATCCGGATCATCATCGTGACCCGGTCGGTCGCGGCGTCGAACGCCAGGCGACGCACGCGGATCCCCTCGATCGCCGTCGGCTCGAACTCCCCTTCGCCGGCGCGCACGAGGAGCCGCTCCTTCGCGTCCGTCTCCGGACGCCACCGCCGCCAGACCTGGACGTCGCCGGCGTCCGCGGCGGCCTCCTCCGCGGGGTTCGACGGCTCGGCCGCCTCGCGCGCGTCGCCGTCCTCGCTCCCGGCGCGGATCGCGGCGAGCAGTCGGTCCTTCAGTCCGGGCGGCGGCGCCGCGGGACGTCCGGCGAGGGCGAGCTCGGCCCAGAGGTCGCGCGCCCGCCGAAGCTCGTCCGCCGTCGGTCCCTCGCCGCGCGCGAGCCGTCGCTCCAGCGCCCGCGCCTCGTCGGGGCCGAGCGAGCCGAGGACGTGATCGATCCAGTGCGGCGCGTCGACGTCGCGGTCGTTTCGGTCGTTCATGGTCAACACCACGCCTCGAGAGGACGGAGGGACTGCCTGAGCTTGGTCATGCCGGAGCGGATCCGGGACTTGATCGTGCCGAGCGGGATCTTCAGCCGGTCGGCGATCTCCCGGTGGCTGAGACCGAGGTAGAACGCGTGCCCGAGCGCCTCGCGCTCCTCCGGGCTGACCTTCTCGAGCGCCGTTCGGACCAGTCGCCGCCGCTCCGCCAGCTCGTTCTCCGCCAGCGTCAGGTCCGGGCCGACCGAGTCGTCCTCGAGGAGGTCGTACGATCGTTCGCGCGAACGGACGTGGGTCAGCCGCCGGCGACGGTCGAGCGCGCGCGTCCGGGCGATCGTCAGGATCCAGGTCAACGGCCCGCCCCGCGCCGGGTCGAACGACCCCGCCTGGCGGTGGACCTGGAGGTAGGTGTCGTGACACGCCTCCTCCGCCGTCGCCGCCTCGCCGAGGATCCGCATCGCGAGTCCGAACACGACCGGAGAGGTCCGGTCGTACAGCTCGGAGAACGCGTCCTCGCTCCCGCCGGCGATGCGCGCCAGCAGAGAGGTCAGCTCCTTCGAATTCATGCCTCGATCCTCTCGACCGGTCGACGGCGGAGCGCGAACTCGACGGACGTCGCCGCTCGCTCCGGAGAGTACGAGCCGGAACGGCGGCGGCGGATGACCGGAAATCCGGAATCGGGTCGGCGAATCCGCCGAGGCCCCTCCCTTCCGTGGCGCGTCCGAGGCCGTTCGGCTACCGTTGCCGGTCGTCCGAGCCCCGTGAGTCCCCTGGCATGCCCCGATCCGGCCGCCCCGCGCTCGCCGTCGCCGTCTCGCTCGTCCTCCCGGTCGCCGCGCCGGCCTCGGAAGACCCCTGGACCCCGCTGGAGGCGACGGAGGTGCGCGCGTCGAACGGGGTCGACCTCCGCCCCCTCGCCGACGGGTCGGTGCTGGCGGAGGGGGCGCGGCCGGACACGACGGTCTACGAGGCCGAGTACGCCCTCGAACCGGGCGAGTACACCGCGCTCCGCCTCGAGGCGCTGACGCACGACTCGTTGCCGCAACGCGGGCCGGGCCGGGCCGACAACGGGAACTTCGTGCTGAGCGAGGTGACGGCGACCGTCGCCCAGCGCGGCTCGGTCGCTCGCCCGCGCGAGGTCGTCCTCACCGAATGCCACGTCGACCACTCCGAGCCGACCCTCTCGGGCGGCTACGCGGTCGACGGCCGGGTCGTCCCGGATCAGGGGTGGTCGGCCGACGGCCACCGGCGGCACGAGGACCGGACCGCCGTCCTCCTCCCGGCGCGCCCGTTCGGGTTCAACAACGGTTCGACCCTGAAGGTCCGGCTCTCGTTCGAGTCGCAGTGGCCGGCGCACGCCGTCGGCCGGTTCCGCGTCTCGGTCACGCGGGCGGATCCGGCGACGCTGATCCCGCGGACGGCGGCGATCGACCCGGCCGCGGTCGACGCCGCCACCCGGAAGGGGATCGCCTACCTCCTGGGTCGACAGGAACCGGACGGGACCTGGGTCGGCATGGACCGCGTCCACTACTACGGGATGACGGCGCTGGCGGTCTACACGCTCGTCCAGGCGGGCGTCCGGAAGGACCACCCGGCCGTCCGCGCCGGGATCGCCGCGATGGAGAGCCGCCCGTGCCATCGGACGTACGACCGCGGCGTCACGCTCCTCGCGTACCGCGCGATCGGCGAGCCGCTGCCGAGGAGGCGGATCGCCGAGCTGACCCGCGGCCTGCTCGACACGGTCGGGAACGGCTCGACGGCGCAGGGGAACCGCTGGGGATACCCCTACGGGCACACGCCGACCTCCGACCCGAACCACGTCGACCTCTCGAACACGCAGTACGCCCTCCTCGGCCTCCGCGCGGCCGTGAAGTGCGGCGAGCGGGTCCCGTCGATCGTCTGGGACCGCGTCGCGAAGGAGCTGCTCGAGGCGCAGGGGGACTACGGCTCGTTCGCGTACCAGCCGGGGCGGAACCCGACCGCGTCGATGACCGTCGCCGGCGTCGCGTGCCTCTGGATCTGCGCCGAGCAGCTCGAGGCGGCGCGGAAGACCGGCCTCGCCCGCCGCTGCCGCGCCGGCGC
Organism: bacterium; assembly: GCA_030428825.1. GTDB lineage: Bacteria > Planctomycetota > B15-G4 > B15-G4 > JADJEK01 > JAUIEL01. Next base: position 3,682 of record JAUIEL010000292.1, on the reverse strand, counting down.
CCAGCTCGGCGCCGCGTGGCTCGACCGGAACTGGTCGGTGGCGGAGAACGTCCAGGTCCCGCGCGACGCGACGGGGGGGGCGAACCGCTGGACCTTCTACTACCTGCACGGCCTCGAGCGGATCGGCGCCCTCGCGAACGAACGCCTGCTCGCCGGGCACGACTGGTACGCCGAGGGGGCCGCGGAGATCCTCGCCCGCCAGAAGGACGACGGCTCGTGGGGGACCGCGTACGGGGAGAACGACACGAACACCTGCTTCGCGCTCCTGTTCCTCCAGCGCGGGACGAGCTCGACCGGCCGCGACGAGCGCCCGCCGGCGTTCGACGCGGCCGAGGCGGGCGGCGCGTTCGCGGTCGCGACGAACGGCGAGGACCCGCTGGTGGCGTGGGTGCGCGACCTCGGCTCGCCGGTGAAGGAGCGGCTGGCGCGGGGCGAGGTCGTCCGCGTCGTCGAGTGGTCGATCGACGGCGAGGTCGTGGCGGAGGCGCGCCCGAACGAGGGGTTGGAGGCGTCGCTCCAGCGGTTCCCCCTGCAGACCGAGCTCGAGTCGAACGGCGAGCTCCGCCTCACCGCGGCGATGCACTTCGACGACTCCTCCGGGGCGCCGGCGGGGAGCGAGACGTCCGCCGAGGTCCGGGTCACCGTCGACTCGGTCGAGGAGCCGTTCCACCGCGCGGCCATCGCGGACGCCGCGGTCGAGGGGATCGACCCGGCCGCGACGCAGGTCGAGGTGTCGTCGGCGTTCGACGGGAACTGGCCCGCGGAGCACGCGATCGACGGCCGCGCGGGGACGGCGTGGCTCTCGGACTCCCACGACGACGAGCCGTGGATCCGTCTCCGCTTCCGACGTCCGATCGCGGCCGGCGTCCTGAAGCTCGTGCCGGCGCACCCGTACCTCGGCGGCGAGGCGGACTGGGCGCGCCCTCGCGAGATCGAGGTCCGCGTGAACAACGGGAAGCCGCTCGCCGCGACCCTGTTCGACGACGTGACCGTGAAGCAGGCGGTGACGTTCGAGGCGACGAAGGTGCGCTCGGTCCGGATCGCCGTGAAGTCGGTCTACCCGGGGACCGTCCACCGGGTCGCGACCGGGTTCGCGGCGATCGAACTCCTCCCCGCCGACCACCCGCTCGAGGTCGCGCGGCGCGGCTTCGCCCGCCCGGTGACGTTCGTGCTGCCGGACGATCCGGGCGGATCGGTCGAGTGGCGGTACGTCCTCGAGGCGCCGGCCGGAGACTGGACCTCCCCCGACTTCGACGACCGCCGGTGGAGGAAGGGGGTCGCCCCGTTCCGCGACGTGGTGTCGCGCGAGGAGCGGCGGACCGCGACCGAGTGGGGGACCGCGGAGGCCTGGCTCCGCACGGAGCTCCGGGTCGACGACCCGTCGCGCGGGGACCTCGTCTTCCAGGTGAAGGTCGACGACCGGGCGGAGGTGTACGTGAACGGCGTCCTCGCCGGGCAGATCGACGTCTGGACGAAGGGGCGCTACCGCTCGATCGCTCCGAACGCCGCCGGCCGCGCCGCGCTGGTCCCCGGCTCGAACCTGATCGCGGTGAAGGCGACCGACATCGGCGGCAAGAACTTCTTCGATCTCCAGGTCGTCCGGACCGAGCCGGACTGACCCGACCCGCGCCGCGACCCCGGACGAGGCCGAAGCCGCGGCGTCAGGCGCGGCGCGCGACCTCCGTCCCCGGCGTCCCCGCGGAGCTCTCCTCGCGAACGGGGCCGTCGCGCCCCCCGAGATCGAATCCTCCCGTCCTCGTCCTCGCCCCGGCGAGCCGCGCCTGGAACGGCCGGCGGAGCGGCCCGGGGAGGAGCGGGTCGACGAGCTGCGCCGGCCACGCGTGGGAGACCTCGTCGCGGATGCCGTACCGCTCCGGCATGCGCCCCGGGTCGTGGTACGTCCCGAACGCGACGTCCATCAGCGGGCTGAGGTTCGCGAAGTTGACGCGGCCGCCGCCGTCGAACTCGTGGTGCCAGTGGTGCAGCCTCGGCGCGCCGAGGAGCACGCGGAGGGGGCCGGGCGTGAGCGACACGTTCGAGTGGATGTAGATCGCCCAGATCCCGCGGAAGACCGCGAACCCCGCGAGCGCCTCGAGCGGGAAGCCGATGACGATCGCCGGGAGGTTCTCCACCAGCCGCGTGTAGAGGTTGTCGACCGGGTGCTCGCGGTACGCGGCGAGCCAGTCGAGCCGCTCCGCCGTGTGGTGCACGCGGTGGAAGCGCCAGAGGAACGCGTTCCGGTGCGACCAGCGGTGCGCCCAGTAGATGCCGAGGTCGCAGAGGAGGACGACCTCGAGCCCCTGCAGCCAGAGCGGCTGCCGGGCGACGGCGGCGCGGACCCCCTCGAGCGGTCCGAGTCCGTCGACCCAGGCGTCGACCCCCACGAGGACGGCGACGACCGGCGCGGTGAAGAGGAGCGATTGCCCGAGGAAGAAGAGGAGGTCGGTGGCCCACTCCGGACGGAACATCCGCTGCCGCCGCGCCGGGAAGAGCGTCTCCAACGGCAGGAAGACGACGAGGAGGAGCGCGAACGACGTCGCCGCTCCGGCGAGCGCGCTCACGGTCGCTCGACCGGCGGCGGGTCGATCACCATCGACTTCGACGACGAGAGGTACGGTCGGACCGGCGGCCCGGCGGGGGCGAGCACCTCGGAGAGGTCACCCGACTTCGATCCGAGGATGAACGTCGGCGCCATCGGCCCGGACGTCGGGAACGCCGCGGAGAAGCCGAGGTCGGAGATCGTCCTCGAGCTCGAGAGGGAGCCCGGCGTTTCCGGAGCGGGCGCGGCCGCGGGGTCGTCGGCCGCCGTCGCAGGCGTGTTCGGCGCGTCCGGTCCGTCCGCGGGCGCCGGCGTGGCGAGCGGGAGGTGTTCCGGGTTCGCCCGCTCGTGGGCTCGCTGGACGATCCAGGCGGCGACTCCGACGGAGAGGGCGACGGCGGCGACGCGGGCGACGGCGAGCGGGATCCCGCCGGGTGCGATTCTCATGAGGGCTCCGGTTCCGGTGGGGCCGGTCGGGGGCGGCGTCCCGCGCTCGCCGGCGCGAAGACGACGTCCCTGATACGCGAACTTCCCCGGGAGGAAACGTCACGAGTTCGTCACGGGGGACGGATCGGGGCCGAGACGGCCGCGGCCCGCGCGAACCGAAACTCGCGCGGGCCGCGTCGATCGCGCCTTCGGCGCGGAACGCGTCAGTCCGTCGTCGCGGTGAGCGCGTTGCTCGCGGTGTGCCCCTGCGGCCCGGTCGGGTCGAGGACCCAGACCTGGAAGAAGAGCGGGAACCCCGCCGGGATCCCGGCCGGATAGACGCCGGGGAGGGTGTAGCCGCCGGTCGGCCCGGTCGGGACGATCACGAGGACGTTCGGCGACGGGACGAGCGTGCCGCCGAAGAACGGCAGGCTGGCGTTCGACGCGCCGATGAACAGGCCGGACGTCGAGCCGACGGCGGCGTTCGAGAGCGTCAGCGCCACGAGCTCGCCGGCGGAGAGGGCGCCCTGCGCGGAGAGCTGCGGGCTGCCGAGCGCGCCCCCGAGGTCGTTCCCGAGGTCGGTCCAGACTCCCTCGCCGAACGACCAGGTGTTGCCGTCGGACGACGCGTGCCCCTGATCCGGCGAGCCGCCCTGGACGAGCATCTCCTGACGGACCGCGTCGTACCGCATCGGGAACCAGCCGTACGCCGGGCCG
>JAUIEL010000291.1 GCA_030428825.1 bacterium | reverse complement strand
GAGCCGCGCGTGCCGGGCGAGCAGGCGCTCCCCTTCCTCGACCGCGCCCCGACCGACCAGGAGCCGGCCGAGGCCGAACGACGCGGCGACGTGGCGCGGGTCGATCCGGACGACCCGCTGGAACCGCTCGAACGCCGCGGCGTCGTCGCCGCGGGCGCGGGCGAGCGCGCCGAGCCGGTAGAGCGCCTCCGCGTGGTTCGGCTGCCGCTTCACGACGTTCGCGAAGAACCGTTCGGCGCGCGCCGCGTCGTCCCGCGCCTCCGCGATCTCGCCGAGGAGGAACAACAGGTCGGGGGCGTCCGCGGGCGGGAGCCCGAGCGTCCGGGCGGCGCGGAGGTGCAGGAGCGCCGCGTCGACCGCGAACCGCTCGTAGTACAGCTCGCGGGCGTACGCGTGGTGGAGGGCGGCGTCGCGCGGGTCGTCCCTCAGGAGGTGGCCGATCTCCGCCCGCGCGAGGTCGTACCGGCCGGCGCCGGAGTAGGCGCGGGCGAGGTCGAGCCGTCGCGCGCGCGACGTCGGCGCGCCCCGGACGGCGGCGCGGGCCTCCTCGATCGCCTCCGCCCGGCGAGCGTAGGGCCGGTCGAGCGACGGCGGCGGCCCGTCTTCGGTCCCGCCCTCGTCGGTGCTCCCCGCGGCGACCGCGTCGACCAGCTTCTCGAGCGCGTCGGGGGGGAGAGGGGCGTACGGATCCCCCGCGGTCTCCGCGCCGGTCGGGTCCGCCGCGCCGTCGGGGGACGCGTCGCGCGAACAGCCGGGCGCGGCCAGGAGGAGCGCCACGAGCGTCGGGAGGACGGCGCGACTCATTCGGCGTCGTCCTTCACGAACACGACGTCCGTGTCGGCCGGGACGCCCGCGCGTTCGCTCCGCGAGCCGTCCGGCCAGACGACGGAGACGTCGGCCCGGTCCGCGTCGCCGAGGCCGAAGTGGAGCCGGAGGTCGGAGTGGGAGAGGTACGAACCGCCGCCGCGGACCTCCCGGCGCCGGGCACGGCCGCCGGCGGTGACCGTCACCTTCGCGCCGAGGGCGTGGCGGTTCCCGCTCGGCTGCTCGAGGCGGACGCGGAGCCAGCGTCCCGGCGCGCGGTCGTTCCGGAGGATCGTCGGCCGGTCGTCGAGGTTCGTCGCGACGAGGTCGACGTCGCCGTCGTCGTCGAGGTCGCCGACCGCGAGCCCGCGGCCGCACCGCGGATCGGTGAAGTCGGCCCCGGCCTCCGCGCCAACCTCGGCGAACGCGCCGCCGCCGTCGTTCCGGAAGAGGTGGCGGCGCTGCCGGTACGGGGTGACGTCCTTCAGCGACGCCGACGCGTCGACGCCGGGATAGAGGTGGCCGTTGACGACCACCAGGTCGTCGTCGGCGTCGTGGTCGAGGTCGGCGAACGCCGCGCCCCAGCCCATCGGCAGGTACGACTCCGCCTTCAGGGCGCCGCGGGCCGCGCCGGCCTCCCAGACCCCGTCCCCCGCGTTCCGGTAGAGCGTGTTCAGGTCGAACGCGAAGTTCGTCACGAACAGGTCGTCCCGCCCGTCGCCGTCGGCGTCCCCGCAGGCGATCCCCATGCCGGCCTGCGCCGCCCCGTCGGCGTTGTACGCGAGTCCGGCGGGGGTCGCGCACTCGGTGAACCGCGCGCCGTCGTTCCGGAACAGGTGGTTCGGCGTGGTGTCGTTCGCGACGTACAGGTCGGGGTCGCCGTCGTCGTCCGCGTCGAGCCAGACGACCGCGAGCGCGTACGCGGGGGGCACGTCGAGGAACCCCCGCGCGGCGCCGACGTCCGCGAACCGCCCCGACCCGTCGTTCTCGTAGTAGAGGTCCTCCTCCGGCGTCAGTCCCTGCGGGCCGGAGTAGTTCGGGACCCCCTTCCACCCCTCGCCGCGAGGCGGCGGCCGGTCCCAGTCGAACCGGACGTAACGGGCGACGTACAGGTCGAGGTCGCCGTCGAGGTCGGGGTCCGCGAACGCGGCGGAGGTCGCCCAGCCCGCGTCGCCGAGTCCGGCCGCGGCGGTGTCGTCCCGGAAGCGGCCGTCCCCCTCGTTCCGGTACAGGACGTCCGGGCCCCAGTTCGCGACGAACAGGTCGAGCCGGGCGTCGCCGTCGACGTCGGCGGCCGCGACGCCGTGTCCCCAGCCCCGGTCGCCGACGCCCGCCTCGTCCGTCACGTCGGTGAACCGGAGGTCGCCGTCGTTCCGGTAGAGCCGGTTCGAGCGCGGGTTCTCCCCGGCCGCGACCGCCTCGCGCGTCGAGCCTTGCACGAAGTAGAGGTCGAGGTCGCCGTCGCCGTCGTGGTCGAACAGCGCCACGCCCGCGCCCATCGAGTCGAGGATGTACTCCTTCCCCGGCGAGCCGCAGACGTTCACGAAGTCGACGCCGCTCGCCTCGGTCACGTCGCGGAACCACGGACGTTCGGTCGGACCGCGGTCGCGGCAGCCGGTCGCGGCGAGGAGCGCCGCCGCGAGGGCGGTGGTCCGGGCGAGCGTCGGTCGCGACATGCGGCGGGGCTCCAGGGGAGGGACGGACGGCGGGCGGTCCATCTTACGGGCGACGCGCCGCGGTCGGAGCGGCCCGGCGGAGGTCAGAGCCGGACGCAGACGAGGTGGTCGTCGGCGCGGGCGAGGACGTCGCGGCCGGAGACCGCGAGCGGCGCCCACGACTGCGTGTCGCGCCGGGACTCCCGCTCGAGGAGCGGGAGGTGGTGGATCGGCTCGTACCGCTCCGGGTTGGCGCGGACGATCCGCAGCGACCCGTCGAAGCCGTCCTGGACGACCAGCCGATCGCCGATCCGCACGAGGTCGCCGCGGCCGAGGTACGGATCGGCGCCGGTCCGCCACCGCTCGTCGCCGTCGAGGGAGAGGCAGAGGAGCCCGCCCTCCGCCCGCCGGGCGCGGGAGTGGTTCCAGTTCTCGTTCACGAGCAGGTAGAGGTGGTCGCCCGAGCGGACCGGCGGGTGGACCTGCGAGCCGCGCCCGAGCCGGAACTCCTCTTCGACGGAGACGCCGCCGCCGTCCTCCTCGCGGCGGACGCGGAGCAGGATCGAACCGGCGCGGTACCCCCCGGTCAGGAAGACGCGTTCGTCGTCGATGCCCGTCGGTGGCGCGACCGGCAGGCCGCAGAACATCGCCTCGTGCCGCCAGAGGAGACGCCCGTCGCGCGGATCGAACGCCGAGAGGGTCGTCGGCGCGGGGGCGTTCTGCCCGCTCGACTTCGCCTCGGTCGAGAGGTGGAGGAGCTGCCGGCGGCCGTGGAGCGTCACGACGGCCGGCGTCGCGTGGCCGTGGCCGACGCCGCCGGTCCGCCAGCGCGTCGCGCCGGTCGCGGGGTCGAGCGCGACGAGGCCGACGTCCGGCCCGAGCGGAGCGACGACGAGCCGTCCGTCGACGAGGACCGGAGACGCGGAGAACCCGAACATCGGCCGGCGGCCGTCGAGGTCGTCCTCGAGATGGCGACGCCAGAGGAGCGACTCGGACCGTCGGTCGAACGCCCGGACGTGCCCGAGTCCGCCGACGGTGAGGACGAAGCGCTCGGTCACCACCGGGACGCTGCGCGATCCGGCGTAGTTCAGTCGCCCGGGCGCGTCGTTCGCCGCGCGCCAGAGCTCGCGGCCGTCCGCGAGGTCGAGCACCCGGAGGACGTCCCGCTCGCCCGCCTCCCGGTCGAGCAGGAAGACCCGGCCGTCCCGGACGGCGGCGCCCCCGAAGCCCGGGCCGACCGGCACGCGCCAGCGGACGACGGGCGGCGGGTCGTCGTCGGCGATCGGCACCGCCGGCGCGGCGTCGTCGCGCCCGGGCCCGAGGAACTGCGGCCAGTCGCCGACGGACGCGAGGAGGAGCGCGCCGGAGATCGCGAGGGCGGAGATCACGAGGCGGGACGGCTACTTGTGGTCGCCGTCGTGATGCTCGCCGTGGTGCTCGCGGATGTGCTTCAGGTCCTCCTCCGAGAAGTACGCGGCGGCGAACTGGTCGATCAGCTTCCGCAGCTTCTCGCAGTGCTTGGAGTCGACCGTCTGCTTCGCCTTCATCGCCTGCACCAGCATCCCGTGCAGCGCCGTGATCTGCTGCAGGTAGCGATCCTGGTCGTCGCCCGCGTCCTTCGGCTTGACGCGCTGCGTCATGAAGTACTGGGTGACGGTCTCCTGGATCTTCGTCGCGTGGACGTCCTTGTTGTTCACCCAGCGGACGACCTGGTTGATGCTCTGCGCGTCGCTCTTCCCGGAGAGCTCCCGGATCTGCTCCATCGACTTCTCGACGGTCTGCACGTCCTCGTACAGGAGGGTGATGCGGGTCTGGTCGCCGTAGATGCCGCAGGGGATCTCGCAGTGGGTGAACGCCGCGCCGGCGGCGGCGAGGACGAGGACGGTCGCGAGGACGGACTGGACGGTCGACTTCATGGTTCGGGGATCTCCATCGGAGCGGTCGGATGTTCTTCCGTCGATCCTACGCACGACGGGCCCTCGCCGCAGGCGGATTCGACCGGGCGGGGCGGCGCGCCTCAGATGTCGCTGGTCAGGACGAAGTCGAACGTCACGTCGTCGAGGCCGCGGGCGAGGACGGTGGCGCCGGCGGACGGCACGAGGCCTTCGGCGCGGAGCCGCGCCTCGAGCGGGTCGCCCGCGACGTGGCAGAACATGTGGACCGCGCCGTCGACCGGCTCGGGCGAGCCCCCGGCGGCCGCGAGGGGACCGACCTGGGCGTGGACGAGCGGCATCGGGCGGCCGGTGCTCTCGAGGACGATGTCCTTCACGCCGGCGAGCGACGCCCAGGTCGGCGGCCGGCCGTGGCGGTCGGCCAGGAGCGGCGCCGCGCGCGCGGCGTCCGCGGCGTCGAGGGAGTGGAGGCGCAGCTCGGCCGCCGCCCGGACGCCGTCGAAGAGGCGCGGCGCGAGGCGGACGAGGCGGTTCGAGCCGTCGGCCGCGTTCATGGAGATCCCGTACGCCGGCGCGTCGGGCGGCGTGTGGGCCTCGAACGCGTCGACGAGCGGGCGGAGGACCCGCGTCCCGCGCCGTCCGGGGGCGGCCTTCAGGTCGCACAGGTAGTGGGCGGGTCTACGTCCGCCGTGCCGGGTCGGGATCGAGCGGAGGACGGAGGTCAGGACGCCGGCGAGCCGGCCGCGCTCGTACGCCGCGAACGTGCGCGCCTCGCCGAGCCGGCGGAAGAAGCGGAACGGATCGTCGCCGTGATCGATCTCGAAGCGGTCGGCGCCGAGCGGATAGCGGATCCCTCGTTCGAGCCGGCGCAGGAGCGGCGCGAGCCGCGGCTCGTCCGCGCGGTCGAGGGGCACGACCTCCACGTCACGCGTCCCGCGTCACCGGGCGCGGGTGTGGAGGCCGCCGTGGCCGTGCGTGGTCGCGAGCCTCCGTCCGCGCGCGCGGTGGAGGTCGCGGTAGAGGCGGTCGAAGACGTAGGCGCCGAGCCGGAGCCCCTGCTCGACGAAGTAGCGGTCCTCCTCCGACGCCTCGAACAGCGGCCGGACGACGTCGAAGAAGTCCTGCGAGTGCCGGACGTCGAGCTCCTCGTGGAGGCGGTAGTGGACCAGCCGCTCCTCCGAGAGGAACCCGCGCTCGACGATCCCGCTCCCGAGCCACCTCGAGACGTCGACGAACATCCGCTCGATCATCCCGAGCGCGGAGACCCCGATCACGTACTCGTCGAGGACGCAGGCGCCGACCAGCGTCGTGTTGAACGCCCGGACCTCGGGCCAGAGCGCGCGGGCGTCGACGTCCGCCCGGGAGACGCCGGCGAGACGCTCGAGCAGCTCGAGGAACGTCTCCCCGTGCATCAGGCGGACGTCCCCTTCGCCGTGCTCCTCCCAGACGTTCCGGAGCACCTCGACCCGCTGGGTCGGGTGGGGGATCTTCGCCGCGACGGTCGCCATCGGCCGCGAGAAGAAGAGGACGGCGAAGTAGAACTGGATCTGCGTCTCGACGAAGTCGTCCTTCGCGAACGAACCGTCGCGGAGGGACTCGAAGTACGGGTTGTCGCGGTAGCCGCACTCGTCGAGGACGGCGTCGATCGTGCGGTCCATCGCTCTCTCTCCCGGCGGTCGGCCGTGTCAGGCCGGGGCTACGACGAAGCCGACCCGGAGGCGATCGTAGAAGAGGCTGCGGTCGCGGTCGAGCAGCGCGTCCGAGAGCGCGTCGTCGAACCGGACCCGCGGACCGAACGAGAGGGCGAGGTCGGCCGGGTGGTTCAGCTGGCGCCAGACGACCGCCGCGCCGGGCGGGAGCGACCGCGAGACGGTCTCGCCGAGCCGTTCGATGGCGTCCCGGTCCATCCAGTCCATGACGTTCGAGAGGCCGACGTAGTCGTACTCCGAGAAGTCCTCGAGGGTCTCGAGCGACGCCTGGACGAGCGAGGCGCGGCGACGCTCGAGCGGAAGGCCGACGTACGGCGGCGCGTGTTCGGCGAGGTACCGGCCGAGGAGGACGTGGTGGAGGAACGGGTTGGCGCGGGCGTCGTCGCGGAGGAGCCCCCGCTCGAAGACGCGCCGGAAGTAGCCGGGGTAGCTCCCGGGCTCGGCGTGCCGGGTCGCGGCCGGCGTGAACATCGTCTCGAGCAGCGGGTCGGAGAAGAAGAGGTCGAACGCGACCGGCCAGTACGGCGACGCGAACCACTCTTCCGGCCGCGCCCCCTCGTCCCCGGCGAAGAACGCGCTCCACGCGGCGGGGGGCGCCACGAACTCGTGGAGGAACCCGCGGAGCTGTCGGAACAGCGCCTCGAAGTTCCCGCACTGGCAGAGCCCCTCGGGGTCGTCGGTCCCGACGTTGAACCGGGCCGGCCGGGCGGCCGGGTCGAGGGCGGTGAGCGCGTCGAGCTTCCGCTCGACGAGCTCGAGCTGGGCCGGGTTCGGGTCGACCAGCGTCAGCGCCGTCCGGTCGGAGCGCGTGAGGATCTCGAACGCGGTGCACCCGCCGGACGCGACGAGCAGCGCCCGTCGCGCCTTGGTCCGGCGGAGCACCTCGAGATCGATCTCCGCGTCCTCGCGGACGACGGCGAACTGGACCGTCCGACCCGGCACGACGGCCGCTACTGGATCGCCATCTCGAAGCCGTTCGAGTTCGAGAACCCGAGCGCGCCGCCCGGGTCCGCGACGAACGCCTGGAACGTGACGGTCAGCCCGTTCGTCCCGGCCGGCAGGACCAGCGGGAGCTGGACCGCTCCGGCGCCCGCGCCGACGCCGCCGAGCGGGATCGGCCCGACGAACGCCTGCAGCGGCAGGACGTTCAGCGTGCAGCCCGAGCCCATGAACACCTCGGCCTGCTGGAAGCCGATCGCGAGGTACGACGTCGAGCCGCCGAGGCCGTTCTGCACCGAGAAGAGGACCTGGCCGCCCGGCGTCGGGTTGCCGCTGATCCCGAGGCTCGGCGTGAACCCGCCGGTCCCGGGGCAGCCCGTGCCGTACGACACGAGCGGGCCGGCCTGGAGGCGGACGAACGCGTCGCCGAGGTTCGTGCCGACGCCGTCCTTCAGCGTGATCATCGTGTAGACGACCCCCGAGTCGGACAGCCACGCGTCGTTCGCGTTGAACCCGCGGACGAAGACGCCGTCGTCGAACGCGCCGTTCCCGTCGAGGTCGACCGGGTCGCTCTCGCGGCAGATGACGGCGCCGTTCAGGAGCATCACCGTGTCGAGGTCGGGGTTCGCCTCGGTGGTGTTCGTGACCAGGAGCCAGTCGCCGACGCGGTTCCCGGTGAGGGTCGAGAAGGCGTCGCCGTAGTTCTCGGTGCCGCTGATCGGGTCCCCGGTCTTGGCGAGGAGCACGTTGTTCCGGACCGCCCAGTCGTCGTTGTTCGGGTCGTCGCCGCGCGCGAACCAGTCGCCCGTCGAGACCATGCGCGCGTCGAAGACGGCGGTCATGATCATCGTCGAGCCGGCGACCGGCTGCCCCTCGCGGAGGACGACCGCGCCGTCGACGGCGAGGATGCCGTCGGCCGACGTGGCGGCGTCGGTGTCGCCGATCGAGTACCAGTGCGCGCCGTCCGGCGTGCCGCCGGTGCCGCTGAGGCTGAACGAGTCCCACGTCTCGCCGGCGATCATCGACACGCCGGACTGGAGGAACCCGGTGTTGTCGAGGAAGTACGCCGGGTCATCCGGGTAGTCGTCGGTGCCGTCGCCGTCGATGCAGCCGTCGCCGTCGCGG
>JAUIEL010000290.1 GCA_030428825.1 bacterium | reverse complement strand
AGTTTTCCAGGATGGCGCCATCGACCACCAGTTCGTGATTGAACCACACCCACGTGCGCGCGCCGCACTGGACCACCCGAAAGCTGTTCCATTCCCCAAACGGGCGGTCGGCATGGACGAGCGGATCCTTGCCCGGCTGTCCCGGGGTGTTGTTCCACAATCCGCCGGATCCCTTGTCGGCCCCGCGGTCCCATTTGCCCCCCTCCTCGGTGGTGTCCCAGATCTGCACTTGAGGGGAGCCGCGGAGGTAGACCCCGCTGTCCGCGCCGGCGACCGTCCGGTACTCCAGGCGGAGGTCGAAGTCGCCGAACTCCGCGTCGGTCGTGAGGTAGAGCCCTTCGCCGTCGTTGACGAGCACGCCGTCCTCGACGCGCCAGTGCGCGCGGACGTCGTCGAGGCTCGCGCGCTTCTTCTCGGCGAGCGCCTCCGGAGCGAGCGCCTTCCACCCGCGGGGGTCCTCCGTGCCGCAGCCCCAGAAGCCGTCGAGGGTGGCGCCGTCGAAGAGAGGGGTGAAGCCGGCGGGGGGGGACGGGTCGGCGGCGGGAGGGAGGAGGAGGAGGAGGGAGAGGGGGAAGGGGAGTGTCGTCGGGGGCATGGGCGGAGTGTAGCGGGGGAGGGGGGCGGGTGCGGGAGCCGGGCCCAAGGGCGTCGGTGCCGGACCCCGGCGCAGCGGAGCCGGGAACCGGACACCGGGGAACGGGAGGGGGAGAGGAAGGCCGGGTCGAGGGTGACCGGGCGGCCGCGCGGAGGGAGCCGGGCACGGGCACGAAGAAAGCGCGTAACCTTCGGGGACGGACTCCTCAGGTCGGGGTGCACGCTGAAGCTTCATGGGGCGAACGATGCACACCTCCCGATTCTGCGATCGCTGCGGGACCCGAGTCGACGACGCCGGAGAATTGAAGGGGCTCTGCGCGGCCTGCCTCCTCGAGGCGGGGCGGGACGCGCCGACGCGGGCGTTCGAGGAGGAGGACGAGCCGACGCTCGCGGACGTGCGGCGCTGGTTCCCGCAGCTCGAGGTCGAGGCGCGGATCGGGCGGGGCGGGATGGGCGTCGTCTACCGGGCCCGACAGCCGCGCCTCGACCGGACGGTCGCCTTGAAGGTTCTCGCGCCGGAGCTCTCGCGCGACCCGCGGTTCGCGGAGCGGTTCGAGCGGGAGGCGCGGGCGATGGCGCGCCTCTCCCACCCCGCGATCGTCAGCGTGTACGACTTCGGCGAGGTCGACGGCCGGTTCTTCCTCCTCATGGAGCACGTCGACGGGACGACGGTCCGCGAGCTGATGCGGACCGGGATCACGCCGGCCCAGGCGCTCGCGCTCGTCCCGGCGATCTGCGAAGGGCTGCAGTACGCGCACGACGCGGGCGTGGTCCACCGGGACATCAAGCCGGAGAACGTCCTCGTCGACCGGAGCGGGGCGCCGCGGATCGCCGACTTCGGGCTCGCCAAGCTGACCGGTCGCTCGGGCGGGGCGACGCTGACGGGGTCGAACCAGGTGATGGGCTCGCTCCACTACATGGCGCCCGAGCAGATGCGCGACCCGCAGGCGGTCGACCACCGCGCGGACATCTACTCGCTCGGCGTGATGCTGTACGAGATGCTGACGCGCGAGTTGCCGGTCGGGACGTTCCCGCCGCCGTCCCGGTTGGCGCCGGTCGACGCCCGTCTCGACGAGGTCGTCGCCCGCGCGCTCCAGCACGAGCCGTCCCGCCGCTACCAGTCGGCGCGGGACGTGAAGACCGACGTCGAGGGAGAGGCCGCGCGGGTCCCTCCCGCCGCGGCGTCGGCGTCGGTCGAGGCGACCTGGATCGACGCGTTCCCCGGCGGGGCGACGGGCGCCTCGCTCGTGGCGCTCGTGGTCGGGATCGCGGCGACCGCGGTGGTGGCGGGGCCGGCGCGGCACGGCCGGACGGAGTGGTTCGCGTTGGTCTGGCCGTTCGCGTTCCTGCCTCTCGTCGCGGTCCGCTCCCGCGCGCTCGACCGGCCGCGTCGGGTCGCGCTCGCCCTCCTCGGGACGGCGGCGAGCGCGGCGGTCGCGTACGCCTTGTCGTGGACGCCGGACCACGTCGGCTTCGGGCGGGTCGCGGGGGTCACGTCGTGCCTGCTGTTCGTCGCCGCGGCGGTGCAGTTCGACCGCTGGGCGCGCGGAGCGTCCGTCGCCCGGTTCGGCCTCGCCGCCGGCCTGATGATCGCGTCGACCATCGTGCACTCGGCGTTGGCCTGGAACCCGGGACGAGAGGCGTACTACCACGCGAGCGGGATGACCGCGGTGGCGGCCGGGGCGGGGACCGCGGCGATCCTCTGCGTCGACCTCGCGACGCGCGCGCACGACCGGCGGGTGGTCGCCTCCGTCCTCCGCGCGCTCGCGGTCGGCGTGGCGGCGGCGGCGTTCTACTTCCATCGCCACGTCTTCTGAGCCGGCCGGCGGAGCCGCGTCACCGTCCGGCGAGCACGAACCCCGCCCAGTCGAACGGCGGCCGGCCGGCGTCGCGCAGGGATCGCTTCGCCTCCCAGAGCGCGACGTCGAGCGGGGCGCCCTCGACCCACAGCCGGCGGTAGAACTCGAGCATGAGGTCGCGCGTCGTCCGGTCGCGAACGCCCCAGAGCGCGGTGACGCTCGCGGCGGCGCCGGCGGCGTGGAGCGCGGTCTGCATCGACTGGACGCTCAGCCCCGCGCGTCGGACGCCGAGGCCGGTCTCGCACGCCGACAGGACGGCGAGGCGGCAGGCGGTGAGGTCGAGCGCGGCGATCTCCTCCGCGGTGACGATCCCCTCCACCCGCCCGAGCGCGTCCGCGCCGCGGTTCGCGCCGGCGAGCGCGAGGCCGCAGAGCGTCCTCGGCGCCATCCCGGTCACGACCTCGGCGAACGACGCCCGCGCGGCGAGCGGGTCGTTCTCCCCTTCGATCAACGCGAGCGGGCCGCCGGCGAACGTCCCGTGCGTGGCGAGGTGGAGCCACGCCGCGCGCGGCCCCTCCGCGTCGAGCGCCTCCTTCGTCGCGGCGGCGCCGAGACGGAGCGAGACGGCGCCGCGCCGGCCGCGTTCGAACAGCGCCGCCACGCCCTCCGCCTCGACGCGCGTGTGCGCGAGCGGTCGAAAGTCGGCGGCGCGGGCGTCCGATCGCGGACCCGGCCCGGCCGGATCGGCGCCGTAGTCGATGCCGCCGAAGACGACGAGCCGTTCGTCGCCGTCGGCGGGGGCGAACGGATTCGCGGCGCCCGGCGCGAACGATGGGACGATCCGAACCCTCCACCGGTCCCCGACGCGCCCGCCGTCGAGCGGCAACGCGTCGAGCGGGACGAGGTGCAGCGCGTCGTCGACGGCGATCCGCAGCGCGTTCGCGTCCGCGGTCTCGGCGAGGACGGGATCGAGGACGAGTCGCCGGAGGGCCTCTCCGTCCGCGCGTTCCCGCTCCGGTCCGGGCACCGACCGGACGCGACCGACGCCTCGCCGGTCGCCGACCTTCGGCGCGGCGGGCGGGACGGGCGCCGCGGACGGCTCGTCGACCGGAGCGCCGAGACGGCGACGCCACTCGACGATCGCGCGCTCGATCCGCTCGTGCGGCCCGAGGTCGACCCGGGCGACCCGTCCGTCCGGGCGGACGACGTGGGCCAGCAGGCGCGGGGTGTCGCCGAGGTCGCCGACGTAGCGCCAGTATCCGACGGCGCAGGCCCGCTCGGGGAGGGAGCGCGCGATCGTCTCCGCGTCGACCGGCTCGTTCCCGAGTCCACGTTCGGCCAGGGCCGTCCGGAGGCTCCGCTCCGCCTCGTCGCGGCGGCGGACGGCGTCGCCGAGCGCGAGGCCGTCGCCGCCCGCGCGGTCGGTCGCGGCGCCCTGCACCGCCCGCCGCGCCTCCCGGACCCCCGCCCGGAGCGCGCGGACCTCGTCGTCCTCCGCGGCGGCCGCGATCGGGGCGCGGCAGCGAAGCGCCCGGGCCGTC
Source organism: bacterium (assembly GCA_030428825.1). Classification (GTDB taxonomy): domain Bacteria; phylum Planctomycetota; class B15-G4; order B15-G4; family JADJEK01; genus JAUIEL01. The sequence goes on along the minus strand of JAUIEL010000290.1, from coordinate 4,206 downwards.
TCGACCAACCCGACGCCGCGGCGCGGGTCGACTCCCGCCCCCGGCGCGAGGTCGAGCCAGGTCGAGAGGTGACGCTCGCGGGTCGCCAGCCGCTCGTCGACCTGTCGACGCGAGAGGAGGAAGAGCTCGCGCCAGGTCCGGTCGAGACCGCGCGCGACGCGATCGAGGATCGGTCGCGTCGCCGCCGTCTCTCCGCGCCGGGCCGCGATCCTCGCCAACGCGATCCGGGCGTCGAGGCCGAGGACGTGGTCCTCCGGGAGCTCCTCGGTCTCGCGGGCGATCACCTCGAGCTGATCCTCCGCCTCCGCGAGCCGTCCGAGCCGGGCCAGGATCGACGCGACCACGAATCGAGCGTGGCCGACGAGGGCCGCGTCGCCGGCGTGTCCGGCGAGCCGTCGGGCGAGGACGCCCTCCGCCAGCGAGAGCGCGCGGCGCGACTCTCCCGTGTCGCGGAGGAGCGTCGCGAGCTGCACCTCGAGCGTCATGCGTTCGGCCGAGTCGGGCGGTCGCGTCCGGCGGATCGCCTCGAGCGCGTCCTCGTACAGGCGGAGCGCTCGCTCCGGATCGCCGGACGCGTGCCACGCCGTGCCGAGCGAGCCGCGCGTCCGGCGGACGTGGTCGTGGTCGGCGGGGAAGCGGACCCGGAACCCGTCGTACGCCTTCGCCAGCAGATGGCGGGCGCCGGTCGGGTCGCCCATCTCGAGCAGCACGATGCCGAGCGTCTCGCGCGCCGACGCGACCTGCGGATGGTCGTCCGCGAACATCCCCTCCAGCGCCCGGAGCGTCCGCTCCTGCAGTCGGCGCGCCCGGTCGAGCCGGCCGGTCCGGACGAGGCAGAGGACGAGGTTCTGCCGGGCGAGGAGGAGGTCGGGGTGGTCCGGCCGGAGTCGGCGTTCGTACGCGGCGAGCGCGAGGTCGAGCCGGCGGCGGGCCTCGTCGTACCGCCCCGTCCGGAACAGCACGGCCGCCAGGTTGACGCGCGCCTGCTGCACGCCGAGGTCGTCCTCCTCGCTCGCCTCCTCGCGCGCGCGGAGGACCTCGCGGAACAACGGCAGAGCGTCCTCGTCGCGACCCGCCCCGAGGAACGCGGACGCCATCGTGAACCGCGCGGCGACGGCCGACGCGGCGTCCGGCCCGGCGGACGCCTCGATCTCCTCGAGCTGACGCCCGGCGAGCGCGAGCGCGGCGGCGTGGTCTCCGACGCGGCCGTACGAGTCGACGAGGTTCGAACGGATCCGCCGCAGCTGCCGATCATCCGGCGGGAGGGCGAACGGTTCGAGACCGGAGAGGACCAGCTCCTCGAGGTCGCGGGCCGCGGCGGAGTCGCCGGTCTCCTTCGTCGCCACCGCGAGGTTCGCCCGGATGTGGAGCAGCGGGAACGGATCCGGACCGAGGGCGTCGGCGCGGACCGCCTCGACGAGCGCGAAGAGCCTTCGGGCCTCGCCGTACCGTCCCTCCGCGTGGAGCCGGAGCCCGAGCTCCTCCCGCCTCTCCGAGAGCCCGGGGTCGGACGCCGGCCGGACCGCCTCGAGCCAGGCGAGGTTCGGGTCCGGGTCGACCGGCTCCTCCGCGGCGGCCCCGCGCGGGGCGGCGAACGGGAGGAGGAGGGCGAGGGAGAGGAGCCGGAGCGAGCCGACGGCGGCGCGTCCCGTCGATCGGGCGCGCGGAGGAGAGGCGTCGGGTCGGTCGCGCATGCGGGTCACGGTACCGGTTACGATCGCGTCGATGGGCGAACCGACCGCCGAGGACACGACGCGCCTGCTGAACCGGCTCTGTCGCGGCGACGCGCGGGCGGCCGAGGAGCTGACGCCGCTCCTCGTGGCCGAGCTGCGGCGGCTGGCCGAAGCGCAGCTCGCCAACGGGCGGGGGACCCCGACGCTGAACCCGACCGCGCTGGTGCACGAGGCGTTCCTGCGCCTGGTCCGTCAGGACGGGGTCGACCTCCCGAGCCGCCGACACTTCTTCGGGCTCGCGTCGAAGGTGATGCGGTCGGTCGTCGTCGATCACGCGCGGGAGCGGCGCGCGGCGAAGCGCGGCGGCGAGGCGGTCCGCGTGACCGTCGACCTCGCCCGCGTCGCGCAGCCCGCGCCGGACCCGCTCGAGGTCCTCTCCCTCGACGAGGCGATCGACGCGCTCGGCGACGTCGACGCGGGGCTGGCCGAACTCGCCGAGCTCCGCCTCTTCGGCGGGCTCGAGATGGAGGCGATCGCCGCCGGTCTCGACGTGTCGGTCCGGACGGTCGAGCGGCGGTGGCGGGTCGTCACCACCTGGCTGCGGGACCGGCTGCGGGATGCCTGACGGAGATCGGGACCGGCAGCGGCGCGTCCTCCGGGAGTTCGAGGCCGCCCTCGCCGAGCCGACCGATCGGCGCGAGGCGTTCGTCGAGGCGCGCTGCGGGGACGACCCGGAGGTCGCCGTGGAGGTGCGGCGGCTGCTCGCGCTGGAGGGGGAGGTCGCGCCGTTCGAACCGGTGACGTCGCTCGAAGGGCCGGGCGCCCCCGCCGCCGTCGGCCCGTACGCGATCGTCGAACGGATCGGCGCCGGCGGGATGGGGGAGGTCTACCTCGCGGAGCGCGCGGACGGAGCGTTCCGTCGGCGCGTGGCCGTGAAGCGGCTGCGGGTCGGCCTCGGATCGGAGGAGCTGCTGGCGCGGTTCCGGCGCGAGCGCCAGGTGCAGGCGACGCTCGACCATCCGGGGATCGCGCGCCTGCTCGACGGGGGAGAGGACGAGGCCGGCGTGCCGTACCTCGTCCTCGAGCACGTCGACGGCGCGCCGATCGACGTGGCGTGCGACGAGCGCGGACTCACGACGAGGGAGCGGCTGGAGCTGTTCGCGCGCGTCGGCGAGGCGGTCGAGTACGCGCACCGCCGCGGCGTCGTCCACCGCGACCTGAAGCCGTCGAACATCCTCGTCGGCGCGGACGGCGCGCCGAAGCTGCTCGACTTCGGGATCGCCAAGGTGCTCGACGCGGAGGCGCTGGGGGCCGAGGCGCACCTGACGCAGGAGACGTTCCGGATGATGACGCCGGCGTTCGCGAGCCCCGAGCAGCTCCGCTTCGAGCCGGCGACCGAGGCGTCGGACCAGTACGCGCTCGGCGTCCTCCTCTACCTCCTCCTCGCGGGGCGGCTTCCGTTCGACCTCTCCGGACGGTCGCCGGTGGAGATCGAGCGGATCGTGACCGGGGACGACCCTCCCCCGCCGAGCGTCGCGGCGGCCGACGGCGGCGGGACGCGGCCGCGCGACCTCGCCGGCGACCTCGACCGGATCGTGCTGATGGCGCTCCGGAAGGAGCCGCGTCGCCGCTACGCCTCGGTCGGCGACCTGGTCGACGACGTGCGCCGCCACCTCGACGGACGCCCGGTCCGCGCCCGTCCCGACGAGCGCCTCTATCGCTGGATGCGCTTCGTGCGGCGTCACCGGCTCGCGGTCTCGCTCGCGGTCGGGGTCGTCGCGGCGCTGGCGGTCGGGCTCGGGGCCGCGCTCTCGCAGGCGCGGGAGGCGCGGCGGGCCCACGCGGAGGCGAGCCTGGAACGGGACGACGCCGAGGCGGTGACGACGTTCCTGACCGAGGCGCTGGCGTCGGCCCGGCCCGGGGGCGAGGTCGACCGCGAGGCGACCGTCCGGGAGATGCTCGACGCCGCGGCGGAGCGGATCGAGGCGGGGAGGTTCGCCGCCCGGCCGGTCGTCGAGAGCCGGCTCCGGTACACGCTCGGCGACACGTACCTGATGCTCGGGCGATACGAGCCGGCGGAGCGCCACCTCCGCGAGGCCGTGCGGCTCCGTCGGCGCGAGCTCGGCCCGGGGGCCGCGCGGACGATCCAGGCGGAGCTGAGCCTCTCGTCGCTCCTGAAGCTGAGCGGGCAGCTGGACGAGGCGGAGGCGCTCGCCCGGGCGACGCTGGAGCGGTCGCTCGCGCTGCCGGAGGAGGAGGCGCGCTGGCGGGTGCTCGCCCGGAACGCGCTCGGCGGGGCGGTCCGCGCCGCGCGCCGGTACGAGGAGGCGGAGGAGATCTTCCGGGTCGCCGCCGCCGAGGCGCGCGGAGTCCTCCCGGACGACGGCTCGGAGCGGCTCGGCATCGTGAACAACCTCGCGCTGGTCCTCGGGCTGCGGGGGAAGACGGCCGAGGCGCTGGAGATGATGGAGGAGTGCCTCGCCCGCACGGAGGAGCGGTTCGGACGGCTCCACCCCGAGACCCTGAACCGCCG
>JAUIEL010000289.1 GCA_030428825.1 bacterium | reverse complement strand
GGTCGCGAACGCGCGCGGTCGGGCCGGAGTCGAGGACGTGCTGGCCGCGTCGCTCCGGTTCGAGGGCGGCGCGCTCGGCGCGGTCTTCGCCACCACGGCCGGCGCCTCTCCCCTCGCGCCGCGCGCCGCGTTCCACTTCGAGAACGGGTCGGCGGTCGTCGAGGCGGAGCACCTCCGGGTCTGGACGCTGCCGTCGGCGGATCGGCCGGCCGGCCGGGCGCCGCGGCGGACGGCCCGGCTCCGGGAGAAGGTCGCGCGCCGGCTGCCGTGGCGCCTCGTCCCGCGGCACGCCGGGCCGAAGGGGAGGTTCGAGGACGTGTACCTCGACTTCGCCGACGCGGTCCGGACGGGGCGATCACCCCGGGCGGAAGGGCGGGATGCGCTGCGGTCCGTCGCCCTGGTCCAGGCGCTCTACGAGGCCGCCGCCGAGGGGTGCCGGGTCGCCGTGCGAAATCCGTCCCGAGATTCCTGAATTCGCGGAACACTCGCGGAGGGGCTCTCGTCAGACCGTCGGCAGGCTCGGAAGCCTCTCGGCCTCACGGCCAGGATGGGTTCCAGTAGAGAGGTCGAAGAGCCATCAACGCCGCCAAGGTTGTCCATCACGGAGAGTAAAACCCCGGCTTCATCCCTCATTCCCCAACATCTCCTATCCAGGAGCCGGAACCCCTTGGTTCTTCTCGCACGACGGCCGCCCGGCAGCGGCCGTCGCTTTTTAACGGACGAAGTCTCGGCACCGGCGGACGACCGGACGCCGGGCGACGCGTCCACGAGAAGGAAAGGCCGGGCGGGTCCGGGCCAGCGGCCGGCGCTCAGCTCGCCTCGGTCGGCTGCGGCGGGGTGAAGACCTGGACGCCGTTGCCGCCGCGGGCGAGGACCTGATCGAGGCTCGCCTCGGCGTTCTTCAGGACCGAGTCGTAGAAGAGCGAGTTCCGGTCGCGATAGGTCGCGATCCCCGCGGAGAGCGTGACCTGGACCGGTCGCTCGTCGATCTCGAACGACAGGGCCGCCAGCCGCTCGCCGACCCGGCCCATCAGCACCCGCACGCCCTCCGAGTCGGTGTGCGGCAGGATCAGGACCATCCGCTCCCCCATCCGCCCGAGGAAGTCGGAGGAACGCGAGAGCTGATGGACGACGCCGACGACCCGCTCCTCGATCTGGTCGCGGACCTTGTAGCCGTACAGGTCCTTCAGGTTCTCGAGCCGGTCGATCTGGAACAGGGCGCAGGTGAGCGGGTACGTGTACCGGCGCGCCCGGCTGAACTCGATCTTCAGGAGGTGGAGGATCTGGGCGTAGCTGAACAGCCCCGCCTCCGACGAGAACGATTCGAGGTTGCCTTGTTCCGTCATCTCCTCACCACCGTTCCCGCGAGCGTCAGGGGCGGATCTGCTCGACCTTTCGGAAGATTAGGCGCGAGCCTGAAGAGGTTCGACGGCATTCCCCGGCAAAAGGGCAGGGCGCCCGAAAAGGGGCGCCCTGCAAGAATTTCCCCCCCTGACGGGGGGGAAATGATTCCGTGACGATCGAGCATCCGATCGAAGATGGCGGTTGGGGAGGGGAAGGGCTCCGACCGACCACCCGAACGATCACGGAAGTTTCGTGTCTCTTCGAGCGTCCCGGGGAAGTGGAGGGTGTCGAACACCACCCCGCTCCCGAGGACGTTCGTACGATACCACACGCTCCGGCCGGTGGGTCGGGACCCCGCCCAGAATTTGTAGCAACCCGTGGAGAAGCTGTTGAACGAAGGTGAGCGAGCGGTCCTCTACCGATCGTTGGCCCGCCTCCTCGACGCCGGCCTCCCGCCCGACACGCTCTACTCCATGCTGGGCAAGGGGTTCCGCTCGGAGGCGGTGCGGGCGGTGATCGCCGCCTGCCGCGAGGCGGCCCTCGACGGTCGGCCACTCTCCGACGGCCTGCGCGCCTCCGCCCCCGCCGTGCCCCCTCTCCACGCTCTCGCGGTCGGCGCCGCCGAGGCCGCCGGGACCGTGCCCGACACGCTGAAGGAGCTCGCCGTCGGGGACGAGGAGCGGCTGCGGGCGCGCCGCGGACTCCTCGGGAGCGCCCTGTATCCGATCCTGCTGGTCCACCTCGCCGTGATCGCGCCGAACGGCGGCCTCCTCGTGACCGACCTCTCGGCGTTCCTCCTCCGCGTCGTCCCGGCGATCGTCGCGATCGACCTGGCCCTGCTGTTCGGCTGGCGGCTCCTCGCGCGCCCGGTCGAGGGGACGCCGGGGCATCTGCTCCTCCGGGTCCCGGTCGTCGGCCAGCTCCTCCGCGCGGCGAGCTACCGCGGCTACTTCCGGGCCCTTTCGGCGCTGTACGAGGCGGGGGTCCCGCTTCCGCGCGCCGCGCGCGAGTCGACCGTCACCCTCTCCCCTCCCGCCCTGCGCGAGGCGGTCTCCGTCGCCCTCGAGCCGGTCGACCGCCACGAGCCGCTCGCGGAGGCGTGGCCGGGGTTCCCGGGGCTGCGCGAGGAGGTGCGCGCTTCGCTCGTGACGGCGGAGCCGGCGGGCGAACTCGGCACCGCGCTCGCGGGGGCCGCGGCCGTCTACGCCGAACTCGAGACGACCCTGCGCGCGCGCGTGGTCCGGATCGGGAGCGCCGTCCTGTACGCCGCCGGCGTGCTCTACGTCGCGGTCCGGGTGATCGTCTTCTACACCGAGTACTTCGGGAAGCTGAACTCGTTCTGAGCCGGGTGCCGCCGGGGATCACCCCCCCTCGGCCCGCCGCAGGATCGCGTGGAAGCGCGGGTCGGTCCGGACCGATGCGAGGTCGCCGTCCCGCCGGGCCCACGAGACGTCGGTGAAACCCGAGTCGACCGCCCGCCCCATCTCCGCGATCGCCTCCTCCGTCCGCCCCTGGATCGCGCGGATGCAGGCGAGGTTGTAGTACGCCCAGCTCTTCCCCCGCACCGCCTCCGGCCGCTCGGTGATCTTCCGGTACTCCAGCTCGGCCCGGACGTAGTCGTCGAGCTGCTGGTGGTGGTAGCCGAGCTCGAAGAACGTGTCCATCGCCTCGTTCAGGCGGTACATGTACGCCCGCTCGAGGTCGTCCGCCGCGCCGTCGTCCCCCCCCGGCCCTTCGGTCCGCGCGGTGATCGCGGGCCTCAGCCCCTCCGCCGATCGGAGGCGGCGCACCGCGATCGCCTCGAGCGTCCGGATCTTCGCGTCGATCGGACGGGAGAGCCCCGCCTTCGCGCACGAGAAGCGCGCGTACTGGCTCAGCTTGCACGCGCAGTAGATCAGGACGTCCTCGGTCTCGATCCGCGAGCGGAAGAAGATCTGGTCCGGGAACTCGAACTCGACGGTCGGCGACACGAAGAGCGGCTGGAGCTCCGCCTCGAGCGTCGGCCGACGCGCCTCGTGGAGCGCCATCACCGACAGCGCGCGCGCGACGTACGTGACGCGCGGATCGAGCGCGGTCGCGAGCAGCCGCCGGTAGACCGAGTCGTCGAGGGCGAAGAGGGCCGAGAACTGGCCGTCGTAGAACCCGGGCACCCGCCCCTCGTGCATCACGTCCTCGAGGAGGAGCACGATCCGGGCGTCGACGACGCGACCGTGGACCGCGGGCTCGAGGCGGCCGTCGTCGCGGGCGGCGCGGACCCGGCGGACCGCCTCCTCGTCGCGCGCGGCGGCGTGGACCAGCGCCTCGCGGACCGCCGGGTCGGACTCGGCGGCCAGGCGCTCGACGACGAGCGCGCGCTCGAAGTCGGAGACCGGCGCCGCCCCCGGCCGCTCGAACCGGAATCGGGCCCACTCGGCGAACGCCCGGCGGAGCGACGGGCTGTCGGACGCGGCCAGGACGGCGACGATCTCCCGGGCGTCCTCGGCCGGGAGGTGGCGGAGCCGCCGCTCGGCGTCGCGCCGGACCTCGTGCCACGGGGAGGCGAGGTCGCTCCACGCCGCCCGGACCTCGGCGGCCCGCTCGGACGTCGCGGGCGGGACCCGCGAGTCGTCGGCGAGCGCGGTCGCGAGCGTCAGGAGGGCGGCGAGGGCGCCGGTCATGCGGTCTCCGGGGGCGTCGGATCCGATCCTCGGATGTTATCGACTGCCGGCCGCCGAATCGAAAGGCCCGTTCGCGCGCGCCGCCGCGTCAGGGGGGCGACGGAGGGCCGGACGACTCGACCGCCCTCGCCCGCCGGAAGTACCACACGATGTAGATCAGGTGGAAGATCGAGAGGTTCCGGCAGAGCCCCGCCGCCGCGGCCGTGCCCATCGGTCCGAACCGGTCGTTGGCGACCAGGATGCTCACGAACGCGATCGCCGCGAGCAGCAGGTTGTACGGGATCACCTTCCGGATCTTCCCGCTGTAGATGTAGAACGAATCGATGATGACGAAGAACCCGAGCGTCAGGTTCCCCGCCGTCAGCCAGAGGTAATAGCGGAAGCTGTCGCCGAACTCCTCCCCGTAGAGCATCCGGACGACGACGTACATCACCGGGACCGAGAGGAGCGTCGCGGTCGCCATGAGCCCGCCCGCGACGAGGCTGACCCGCAGGAGAGAGCGCCCCAGCCGCTCGAACGGGATCTCCTCCACCCCGAGCTTGTAGCCGAGCGCCGGGAGCAGCGCCTGCGTGACGCCGGTCAGGGCGAGCGCGAGCGCCCACGCCAGGACGTACGCCACGCTGTACGCGCCGTTGTCCCCCATCGACGTCTGCAGCTGGTGCGCCGGGATGAGGAGCATCCCGAAGCGCGGCACCAGCGTGTTCATCCCCTTGTTCAGGGTGATCAGGTACGAGAGCCCGAACAGGTGGCGCGTCGGCGCGCGCGGGATCGCCCGGAAGACGTCCTTCAGCGACGGCGGCGCCTCGTCGCCGCCGGCCCGCCGGGCGAGCTCGTACGCCCGCAGCGAGATCACGGCCGTGATGACGAGGTGCCCCACGAACGCCGCCACGACGGCCCGGATCCCCACGCCGAGGTGAAGCGCCGCCCAGACCAGCGCCGCCCGCAGCACGTTCGTGGTCATGTCGAGCTTCGCGTACCGGACCATCTGCCGGCTCCCCTGGAGCGCGGCGACGACCAGCGTCCGGAGCACCTCGAACGCCCCGGAGAGGCAGAGGACCCCCGCGAACAGCCCGACCTCGCGGTCGTCGTAGACGCGCTCGCCGACCAGCGGGCCGACGAACACCCCGACGATCGAGACGACGACCGCGGTGGTGAGGCCGATCTTCAGCAGCGCGGCGAGCGCGTCGACCCGCCCCTTCGTGTCCCCGCTCCCCTGCGCGTGCGAGTAGAGCTTGATCGTCGCGTTCAGGACCCCGGTGCTGACCAGGAACCACGCGAACATGTACATCTCGCGCGTCGTCACCCACCGGCCGAGTTCGTGCTTGCCGAGGTACCGCGCGGTCAGGACCGAGGTGAGCAGGTACGTGACGCCCTGCACGACCGTCGTGAGCTGCAACGTCGCCGTGTCCCGGACGAACTTCCGGCGGCTCAGGTCCTTCAGTCGTCGGATCATCGGCGCTCCCACGACGCGGGAGCGCGCCGCCGACCTCTTGATCGGTCGTCTCGGCTCAGGACTGGACTCCTCACGGGCCGGCGCCCGCCCGGAGGACCCCGCCGTCCTCGCGCGGGGCGAGCCCCGCCGCCGCGAGCAGCTCGTCCGGCGCCATGTCTCGCCCCGACGCCTCCCACCACGCGAGCGCCCGGACCGGGTCCGCCCCGAACGACTTCCCGGTCAGGAACTCGAGCGCCCGGAGCGCCGCGCGCGAACGGGTCGGATCGAGCGACGGGGCCGCCCGCGCCAGCAGGTCGAGGCCGTCCGCCAGCGACTCCGGCGGCAGCCCGACCGCGGCGGCGAACAACGCCTCCGGCGACGCCGAAGGCCCCTCGACCGCGGTCTGCAACAGCCCGATGCCGGCGTCGGTCCATCGCTCGTGCCGGGCGTGGAAGACGCGAGCGCTGTCGCTCGGGAAGAAGAGCGGGTCGTACCGGCGCTCGCCGTCCGCGCCGAGGATCGCGATCGGCCGGTAGATCGCGCCGACCGAGAGGAGCCGCACCATCGAGCCCGCCCCGTCGTCGAGCGGGAGCGTCGTCTCGATCGTGTCGCTGCCGCCGGGCGGGAGCGAGAGGTCCCGCTCGAGCTCGACGTCGACGACGTGCGTCCTGGACCAGCCCGACCGGACGCCGTCGGAGTCGCGGCTCTCGACGCGGAGGTCGAGGACGGAGCGCTCGGCGGGGCGGAACAGCAGCGCCTGCCCGAGCGTCCGGTACCGCGCCGGGATCGAGAGCGCCTCGCGGCCGAGGTTCGTCACGCGGAGCCGGACCCCAACCTCGTCCCCGAACCGGTATCGGTCGGCGTCGAGGGAGAGCGAGAGGTGCAGCGGGTGGTCGCGATAGAACCGCTCGCGCCGGACCTCGTAGGCGATCCGCTGCAGGCGGCGCCGCTGCGCCTCCGGCGGCCACTCCTTCAACGACTCGGCGACGCGCTCCAGCGCCTCCTCGTCCCGTCCCTGGTCGACCAACGCCTCGATCGCCTCGATGCGGCGGTCGAACTCCTCGGGCGAGACGAGGGCCCGCCCCCCGCCGACGCGCATCGGCGGGATCGGGGCGGTCGAGCACGCGGCGGTCACGAGGGACAACGCGGCGGCCGCGAGGAGCGGCAGGACGCGGGAGAGCATCGGACGGAGTCTACCGCGTCTCCCCGGAGACCGGGCCTCCGGCGGCGGACCGGAGTCGAGCCGAGACGGAACGGGGCGCGCCCCCCGGGTGGGAAGCGCGCCCCGCGCCGCGGACGGACCGAGCGGGGATCAGCCCTCGCTCGGCTTCTCCTCGGCCGGCGCCTCGTCGGACGACGCCTCGGCCGCCGGAGCTTCCTCCGCCGCCGCCTCGGCCGCCGGAGCCTCCTCCGTCGCCGCGTCCGCCGCCGGGGTCTCTTCCGTCGCCGCCTCGGCCGCCGGGGCCTCCTCGGCCGCGGGCGCCTCCGGCGGGTCGTCCTGGACCGGCTGCTCGACGCCGATCATCGAGAGCCCGATCTTCCGCTCGTCGATGTCGACCTTGAGGATCCGGACCGCGACCTTCTGCCCCGGCTTCACCACCTCCTCGGCGTCGTTGATCTTGTCACGCGACAGCTCGGAGATGTGGAGCAGCCCCTCGAGACCGTCCTCCAGCGCCACGAAGACGCCGAAGTTCGCGATCTTCTGGACCTCGCCGTGGATGACGTCGCCCACGCCGTACTTGCGCGGGATCTCGTCCTTCCAGGGATCCGGCTCGAGCTGCTTGAGTCCCAGGGCGACGCGCTTCTTGTCGCGGTCGACCGAGAGGACCACCGAGCGGACGATGTCCCCCTTCTTCAGCATCTCGTTCGGGTGCGAGATCTTCTTGGTCCACGACATGTCGCTGACGTGCAGCAGACCGTCGATCCCCTCCTCGATCTCGATGAACGCGCCGTAGTTCGTGAGGTTCCGCACGGTCCCCTCGATGACCGTGCCGACCGGGTAGCGGTCCTCCACGGTCGTCCAGGGGTTCGCCTCGCACTGCTTCATGCCGAGCGAGATCTCCTGCTTCTCCCGGTTGATGTCGAGGACCTTGACCTCGACGTTGTCGCCCGGGTTCACCATCTCCGACGGGTGGTTGACGCGACGGGTCCACGACATCTCGCTGATGTGGACCAGCCCCTCGATGCCGTCCTCGAGCTTCACGAACGCGCCGTACGGCATGAGGTTGACGACCTCGCCGACGTGCGTCGAGCCGACCGGATACTTGTCGTCGACGTTCGACCACGGCGAGTCCTGGAGCTGCTTCATCCCGAGCGCGATGCGGTTCCGCTCGCGGTCGAACTTCAGCACCTTCACCTCGATCGACTGGTCGATCTGGACCAGCTCGCTCGGGTGGTTGATGCGCCCCCAGGTCATGTCCGTGATGTGCAGGAGACCGTCGATCCCGCCGAGGTCGACGAACGCGCCGAAGTCGGCGATGTTCTTCACCACGCCGGTGCGGGTCTGCCCCTCCTCGAGCGTCTTCAGGAGCTCCGCGCGCTGCATCTCACGCTGCTCCTCGATGAGCTTGCGGCGCGAGACCACGATGTTCATGCGCGACTCATCGATCTTGATGATCTTGCACTCGATCTCCTTGCCGATGAACTCCGCGATGTCCCCCATGCGGCGGAGCGACACCTGCGAGGCGGGCAGGAAGACCGGGACGCCGATG
>JAUIEL010000940.1 GCA_030428825.1 bacterium | reverse complement strand
GAGCGCCTGGCGATAGAGGTCGTCCGGGGAGCCGCCGGCGTTGATCGCGTCGATCACCCGGCAGAGCGTCCGGAGGTGGTCGACGGCGCGGGTCGAGCCGGAGAGGTCGCCCGGGTAGTCGGCGTGCGCCGCCTTCAACGCGACCTGGATCGTCTCGGCGCCGACCGCGAGCGTCCGCCCAGCGGCGTCGTCTTCGTCCCGCCCTCCGTGGACGCGGAAGAGCGATCGGCCGACCAGCAGCTCGTCGCCGTCGGCGAGCTCGGCGTCCCGGATCCGCCGCCCGTTCAGGAACGTCCCGTTCGTCGAGCCGAGGTCCTCCACGAACAGCGCGTCCCCGCGCGTCTCGAGCCGGCAGTGGTGCCGCGAGACCCCCTCCTCGTCGACCGCGATCTCGTTGTCCGACGAACGCCCGACCGTCGCCGACCCGCCGACGTGGAAGACGAGCTCACCCTCGGCGCGATTCACCCACGACAGCCGGAACTTCGGACGCATGGCGCCCAGTATGGCAGATCGCGCGGAGAGTGGGAGCCGACCGGAGCGGAGCTACTCCTTCGTCCGACCGCAGACCGTGCACTTCGTGACGTACTTCACCTTGTACGTCCCCGTCCCCTTCACCAGCCGGCGCTCGTAGATCGGCTTCCCCTTCTCGTCGGTCCCGATCCTGACGTCGCGGTACTCGGCGGGGACCCAGACCCGCTTCGACTCCTTGACCCACCGGTGCTCGTGGAGCGCACCCTCGAGCACCGGGAGCTCGGCCGGCGACACGACCGACGGCGCGGCCGCGGGGAGCGGCGACGGGGTCGGAGCGGCCGGACCGAGGGCCCAGACGGCGAGGAAGGAGAAGGCGACGAACGCGACCGACATCACGGCACGCACCGGTGGACGGCTACTTCTCGCGACCGCAGATCCGGCACTTCATCACGTAGACCTCTTTGTAGTACCCCTTCTTCACGAGCCGCTTCTCGTAGATCGGCTTCCCCTTCTTGTCCTTCCCGACCTTCACCTTCTTGTACTTCGGCGGGACCCACACCCGCTTGGTCGCCTTCACCCACTGGTGATCGTGCTTCGACGACTGGACCATCGGCGGCTCGGGCGAGGTCGGCCGGGGCGCGGCGGCCGCCGGTCCGACGAGCGTGACGAGACCGAGGGTCGCGGCGGCGAGAAGGCGGAGGGTTCGGTCGAGGTTCATGTCGAACTCCATCGGCGATCCGCGCCGGGATCTCGAGGATCCGGCGCGGATCGGGCGGGGAACTCCTTGTTCAGCCGACGTAGCCGACGAACACCTGCGCGCCGGTCGAGTAGACCTTGTACCGCGCGGTCTTGTAGCACGCCGGGGTCACGATCACCGTGTCGTAGAGCGGGCTCCCGCACTCGGTGTATCCGACGACGACCTGGTCCGTGACCGCGGGGACCCAGATCTGCTTGTGGATGAAGTGGTACCGGGGGGCGACGACCACCGGCTGGACCACGGGAGCTCCGAACGAGAAGTTCGCGGAGAAGCCGTGCGGCCGGGGGAAGTGGTGGTGATGCCCGTATCCGGTCTTCTTCACCTTCACGAACTTC
>JAUIEL010000288.1 GCA_030428825.1 bacterium | reverse complement strand
TCCACGATGCCGCGGTTGGCGATGTTGAACTCGCCGTCGAAGTTGAACGCGCGCGGGTCGGAGTCGGAGCCGTACTCGGCGATCTTCCGGTAGTTGATGTCGCCGGTCAGCTCGGTCGAGTCCTGGTTCTTCTCGTCCTTCGGCTGGAAGGTCCCGATGCCGATCCGGTCCTTCTCGGAGAGGACGAGGCGCTGGACCCGCACGTGGTCGAGCAGCTTCTCCCAGTCGCCGTCGTACCGCTCCATGAGCTGGCCGAACTGATGGCGGCAGAACGGGTTCACCTCCCCCTTCAACGTCAGCTTGTAGTCGGTCGCGCGGCGCTTGTTCAGGTCGGCGAGGATCTCCCCGCGGGCCGGCTCGGGGACGAGGAGGAGCGGCTCCTCGTGCATCGGGCTCGTCTCCCACGGCGAGTCGTCGTCCATCTTCCACGCGTACGTGTAGAGCGCCCCTTCCGGCGTCCGCGAGTACCGCTCGAGCCCCTTCTTCATCATCCGCGCGATCGTCGACTTCGACGAGCCGACCGGCCCGTGCAGGAGGAGCACGCGCTTCTCGACGCCGTACCCGTACGCGGCCGACTTGATGTTCGAGACGAGCGCGGCGAGCGACTCGTCGAGTCCGAAGACCGCGTCCTTGCCGTCCTCGATCGGGTCGTCGAAGAAGTGGTAGTGGATGCCGTCCGGCCCGAGCTCGGGGACCGGCGACGATCCGTACGACACGATCATGTCGTAGAGCCGCTGGTACGCGTTCCGGACCACGCGCGGGTCGTCCTGGACGAGCTGGAGGTAGTCCGCGAACGAGCCCTCCCAATGGAGCTCGCGGTACTCCTCCTTGTCGATCCCCCGCCGGATCAGGCTCAGGTAGTCGGACTTCTCGGGAACCATCGGCCACCTCCGGGGCACACGGTTCGGACATCACCCGCGCATCGGACGATGACGCCTCTTCCGGATGGTACGAACATCGACGCCCCGCAAGGTTTTCTTGAGTTCGGCTCAAGAAGGAGAGGGCCGTCGGCGCGACGACGCGCGGGCGGATTCGGCGACGACGGACGCGGCGCCGGTGCCGCCCCCGACGACGCCGGACGGGCGGCGGGCGGCGGGCGGCGGGGCGTCGGGGCGTCGGGGCGTCGGAGCCGAGACGCCTCGAGGTGCAAAAGAGAGAGCGACACCCGGCTCTCCCATCGGATGTCGCTCTCGATCGTGTGCCGCCCCGACGCTGCTCGGAGACGGCGACCGATTTTTGTCTCGGGCTCTCCCCGCGGTCCTCCACCCAGCCGGAGGACCGACGGCCAAGCCCCATCCCAGTGGGAATCACCTCAGCGATCGCCGTGCCATTCGCTCCCGACTGAAGGGGAATCGCCGCAAATGCGGGTCGAGGGGCGCTCCCGGCGACTCTCGCGGCCGTTTCGACCCGCCGCACCCGCGGGCCGTCCCCACGCCCGAGGCGAAACGCCCCGCGAGACCGGCGCGGCGTTTCACGATCGCAACAACTGGAGCCGAGTCGGCGCGGAACGATCGTTCCCGGTCGGGACAAACAACTTCCCTGAAACGCGTTACGCCGCCCGAGAACGATCGTTCCCGGACGGCGTCGGCGGCGGAGCGTTCGTCAGAAGACGTTGAGGATACGGATGTTGTCGAGGTCGAACGCGCCGTTCCCGCCGTTGGTCAGCGAGAAGTTCAGATCGCTGATCGTCGCCGCGTCGAACCCGATCGGCACCTCCGCGAGCGTCACCGAGTCGGTGCCGTCGACCTGCTGGACCGACACGGAGAACCGGTCGTCGTGCCCGCCGAGGTCGAAGGTCATGGCGAAGCGGTAGTCCTCGCCGGTCGCCAGGACGAGCGCCGTCGGCATCCCGCCGACGATCAGCCGGCCCTCCGAGTCGATCGTCAGCGCGGCGAGGCGGCCCGTCCCGGGCGTCGTCCGGTTGTCGATGATCCCGATCCGGACCTGGTCTCCCGCGATCTGCACCAGCCGCAGCTCGAACCGCACGCTGACCGTCCCCTGCGTCCCGACCGGCCGGATCGTCACCTCGGAGTGCGCGGTCCCGTCGTGGATGTTGGCGTCGGAGACCCGCAGCACGTGCTTCGGACCCGACGGACCGGGGACCGCGACCACCTCGACGATCGAGCGCGGATCGACGGGCCACGCGGTGAACACCTCGCCGACGTCGGTCTTGATCGGCGTCCCGCCCGGCGTGACGAGCCCCCACGGCTGGGCGCCGACCGGGTCGTCCTGGAAGCTGTCGGCGAAGGCGAACCCGATCGTCCCGCTCCCGGCGGCCCGGACCGTCAGCGCCACCGCGGCGACGCACGCCGCGGTCGACAGGGTCAGGAGGAGGCGCACGCTCGGGGTCATCGATCGTCCTCGCGCTGGGGGGGAGCGGGGAAGGGTTCGGACATCTCAGTGTAATCGCTCCGAGGCGCCGCCGCCGGGTCGTTTTCGCGGGTTCCCGCCCGGCGCCGCCGGAGGAGCGCGATCCCCGCCAGCAGCGCCCCGAGGACGCCGAGCGCCCCCCCGAGCCGAACCGAGGCCGGCCGGTACCGGAAGACGACGCGGCTCGAGCCGGCCGGGACCTCGACCGCGCGGAACGTCAGGTGGGAGCGGAGGATCGGCCGCTCCTCCCCGTCGACCGTCGCCTCCCAGCCGGGGAACGCGTTGTCGGTCAGGACGACCATCGCCGGCCCGTCGGTCCGGACGTCGAGGACCACCTCGTGCAGCCCGTACTCGACGAACCGGACCGCCCCCTCTCCCCCGAGCGGGGCCGGGGCCGGCGCCTCGAGGAACGCGGTCGCACGCGGGTCGAGGGCCATCAGCTCGACCAGCCGCCCCTCCTCCAGCGCGGGACGGACGTCGACCGCGGCGCGCGCGACGAACGCGCGCGGGAGGGCGCCGTCGTTCCGATAGACCCGGCCGAACCGCCCGCCCCCCGCCTCGTGGACGAGGGTGAACCCGTCGACGTCGAGCCGCTCGCCGGTGATCACGTACCCGACGTTCGTCACGTCGAAGAGCGGCGTCGTGTAGTCGACCGTGTGCCGGTTCCGGCGCGTGAACGGGACCGGCCCGCCGGTCACCCACGTCATCCATTGATTGAAGGTGCGGACCTCGAGCTGGTCGTAGCTCCGCGCGGTCTGCAGGTCGTACGCGTAGTGCATGTTCGGCTGGAGGATCACGTCCTCGGCCCAGACCCGGAACGGCCCCTCCCCCGCCGCCGCCCGCGCGTCGAGCTCGGCGCGGACCGCGCGCGTCACCGACGTCTCCGGGAAGACCCACGCCTCGGGGACGAACACGTTGTAGCCGTGCCCGAAGAGCCAGAGCTCGGCGAGGACGACGAGCGGAACGAGGAACGCGAGCCACGGCGCGGCGGCCAGCAGCCCGACGACCGCGAGCAGCACGAGCCACCGGAGCGCGCCCCCCTCGGTCGGCCGGACCAGCCGGACCGCGTCCCGCGCCTCGTCGACCGTGGTCCCGTCGGCGCGCGACCAACGGACCCTCACGTCGTAGCGCCCCCCCTCGGCCCGCGTCGCGTCCCAGGTCGTCTCGACGACGCCGTCCTTCGGCGCGCCGCGGAAGATCGTCGCGCCGCCGACCTCGACCGCCCCCTCGAGCGCGTCCGGCGGGGCCTCGAACCGGAGCGTCACCGGCAGACGCGACGCGCCGTTCGGGAGGACCTCGGGCCGGTGCTCTCCCGCCGCCGGAGCGCCGGCGCCGGGGAACGAGAGGAGCGCCGGACCGACCGCGAGGATCGCGCCGACCACGACGAGACGCCCGAGGCCCGCTCGCCACCGCGCCCGCGTCGCGGCCCGGAGCAGCTCGTCGACCGCGCACGCCGCGAGCACCGACGCCCCGACGCCGGCGAGCGGGAGCATCCGCGTGTGCGCCGCCAGGTCGAACGGCGGGACCGCGGTCAGCGCCGAGAAGAACGGCTCGACGTGCCCGGGGAGGACCCACGCGAACGCGAACAGGCCGCCGAACGTCCACGCCACCCGGCGTCGCGCGCCGATCACGACGTACGCCAGCGCGAGGGACGCGGCGAGCGCCCCGGCGTACCCGCCGTTGACGTCGGTGTACGTCTCCGGCCCGACGTACCCGTCCGCGAGCGGGCTCCCGAACAGGTCGGGCGCGAACGCGAGGCCGAGCTGCGGCCTCAGCCCGAGCGGGACGAGCGCGAACAGCAGACCGAGGAGGACGGGGCCGGCGAGGACGGTCCCGCCCCATGACGCGCGCTCCGGATCCCTCGGCAGCAGCCGCCACGCGAGGAGGGCGAGCCCCGCCGCGAGGACGACGAGACCGACGCCCGCCGGCGACCCGAGCGCCACCGCCGGCGCGAACGTCGGCGCCTCGGCCACCGTCCGCTCCCAACGTCCCTGCGAGACGGCGAGATACTCCGCGAACGGGAGGATCTGCACCGCGGAGAGGAGGAGCGCCAGCCCTCCCGCGAACCCGTACCGCAGCGCCGTCGTCGCGACCGACGCCGTCCGCTCGGGCGACGTCCCCCGCGCGACGACCCAGGCGGTGACCGCGATCGCCAGCGCGACCGACGTCTCCGCGTGCCCGCCGAGGAACTGCACCGCCATGAGGACGCCGAGCGCGACGGTCCGCCCCGCGCTCGGCCGCGCCGCGAACCGATCCGCCACCCAGAGGCAGAGCGGGATCATGCACGCGACGTTCGACAGCGAGTAGAAGAGCCAGACGACTTGGTACCCGAAGAACGTCAGTCCGATCGCGCCGGTCGCGGCGCCGACCCGCCCGAGCCCGAGCCGCCGCAGGAAGAGGTAGCCGAAGAACCCGGCCAGCCAGAGCCGGAGCACCGCCCCCCACAGCATCCCGCGCTCGACCGTCATCACGTCCGGCGGGAGGAGGCAGAGCCACGTCGTCGGGAAGAAGAACGCCGACGAGAGGTTCCCGACGAACGGCACGCCGCCGCCGGAGTGGGGCGACCACCACGGGATCTCGCCGTCGCGGACCGCGCGGTTCATGAACCGGAGCCACGGGTCGAAGACGAGGGCGTGATCGGAGAGGAACGGGTGGTGCGCCTCGTATCCCGCGGGGCGGACCTCGGCGAACGGGACCTCGCCCGGGTTCTCGTAGAGCGGGTCGACCGAGACCGGCGCCGTCCCGGGCGGGAGGCCGTCCCGCAGGAAGAGGAGGACCGCGAGCAGGACGAGGGCCGCGGCGGCGACCGCCTCGCCGGGCGAGACCGGACGGACCTCCACTTGCGCTCGCGGGTCGGACGATATCATCTGCGGCCTCACTTCCCCGCCCGGGCCCGCATGATCAGCGTCGTCGTCCCCGTCTTCAACGAAGAACCGGTCCTGCGGGCGTCCCTGACCGCGATCGCGGCGTTCCTGCGCGATCGGTTCGGCGACGACGCGGCGATCCTGGCGGTCGACGACGGCAGCACCGACCGCTCGCTCGTGATCCTGCGCGAGCTCGAGGGGAGCCTGCCGCTCGAGATCCTCGAGAACTCGATCAACCTCGGGAAGGGGGCGACGGTGAGACGCGGGATGCTCGCGGCCGACGGCGACCCGGTCTTCTTCACCGACGCCGACCTCTCGACCCCGCTCGAGGAGACCGACCGCTTCCTGCCGCTGCTGGACGACGGCGCGGACGTCGTGATCGGCACGCGAAAGCACCGTGAAGCGGACATCAGGACGCCGCAAGGGGCGCTCCGGACGTCGATGGGACTCGGCTACACCCGCGCCGTGAACCGGATCCTCGGACTCGGCTTCTCCGACTACACGTGCGGCTTCAAGGCGTTCCGGCGCGAGGCCGCGCAGGCGATCTTCTCCCGCTCGGCGGTCGACGGCTGGTCGTTCGACGCCGAGATCCTGTTCCTGGCCGACCGCCTCGGGCTGTCGGTGCGCGAGGTGCCGGTCACCTGGGAGGACCGCCCGAACTCGAAGGTCCGGATCGTGAGGGACACCGCGCGCTCGTTCGGAGAGCTCCTGAAGATCCGGCTGAGGGCCGCCCGCGGCGGTTACGACCTCCCGTCCTGATCCGATCCCGGCGACTCCGAGCACCCGCCGTTTTGTCCCCCGCCGTCCCGCGGGGTAGAATGCTAGATTCCTCCGGCACCGCCCCCGTCCCCGCGAGAAGATGCCCCACGACCACACCATCCTCGGCGCCGGCCTCGCCGGCCTGTCGGCGGGGTACACCCTCGCCAAGGGGGGGCGGAGCGTCCACCTCCTCGAGAAGGAGGAGTACGTCGGCGGTCTCGCGGCGTCGTTCGAGAAGGACGGCTACACGTTCGACCTCGGCCCCCACCGGTTCCACACCCGGAACCAGCGCGTCCACGACCAGGTCGTCGAGCTGCTCGGCGAGAACATCCACTGGCGGGACCGTCTGTCGCGGATCTTCATGCTCGGGAAGTTCTTCAACTACCCGCTGAACGCGACGAACATCGTCACCAGCCTCCCCCCGTGGCTCCTGTTCCGGTCGTTCGTCGACTACTTCGCCGTCCGGATCCGGAACCGCATCCACCCGATCCCCGACGACTGCTTCCAGAACTGGATCCTGAAGCGGTTCGGGAAGACGCTCTACCGGCTCTTCTTCGGGACCTACACCGAGAAGGCGTGGGGCATCCCCTGCACCCAGATCTCCGCCGACTGGGCGTCGCAGCGGATCACGCTCCTCAACCTGATGGACACGGTCAAGAAGACCCTGTTCCGCCCGAAGAACGTCCCCCGCACGCTCGTGTCGAAGTTCTTCTATCCGCTCGACGGCGGCATCGGGACGATCGGCGAGCGGTACGCCGAGGAGATCCTCGCCGCCGGCGCGAACGGCGTCGACACCGGCGTCGACGTGAAGCGGGTCCGCTGGGAAGGGAACCGGATCCTCTCCGTCGACGTGACGCAGGACGGCGAGGAGCGCTCGATCGAGGTGAACCACCTGATCAGCACCGTCCCGGTCACGACGATGATCGACCTGTTCGATCCCGCGCCGCCGGAGGAGGTCCTCCAGTCGCGGCGGTCGCTCCGGTACAAGGCGATCGTCTTCGTCTTCCTCGCGCTCGACCGCGAGAAGGTGACCGACGACCACTGGATCTACCTCCCCGAGCAGCACCTGAAGGTCCACCGCATCTCCGAGTTCAAGAACTTCTCCGAGCGGTGCGCGCCGCCGGGGAAGACGCTCGTCGCGGCCGAGATCACCTGCAACCACGACGACCACGTCTGGAACATGGGGAAGGACGAGCTGACCGATCTCGCCGCCGGCGACCTCGAGACGATCGGCCTCCTGAAGAAGGACGAGGTCGTGGCGTCGTTCATCCACCGCGAGCGGTACAGCTACCCGCTGTACGACCTCACCTACCGCGAACACGTCAAGGCGTGCCTCGACTGGCAGAAGCGGTTCGAGAACTTCGAGGCGACCGGCCGGCAGGGGCTCTTCCAGTACGGGAACATGGACCACTCGCTCGCCATGGGGCTGGTCCTCGGCGAGCGCCTGCTGAAGAAGACCGACGCCGCGCACGACGAGATCCTCGACAGCGAGGAGCACGTCGACTGATGGAGAGCTCCTCGGAGGTCCTCTCCGCCGTCCCGTCGCGCGAGCTCCCGTGCTACCTCTGCGGCCGGGAGGAGCCCGAGCTGAAGTTCGAGGACCCGCCCTACCGGGTCGTCCGCTGCCCCGACTGCGGGCTCGTCTACGTCCTCCCGCGCCTCTCGCCGGACGAGCTCGCCGCGATGTACCAGACCGCGTACTGGTCGTCCGACCACGCGAAGGACTTCGGGTACACCGACTACCTGAAGGACGCCGAGCTCTACCTGAACACCTACCGCATGCGCCGCGAGGTGATCACGAGCCGCCACCCGTCCCCCGGCAAGGTCCTCGACGTCGGCTCGGCGGCCGGCTACTTCCTGTCGACGATGAAGGAGGTCGGCTGGGAGTGCCACGGCGTCGAGCTGTCGAAGGCGATGGTCGAGACGTCGAAGGAGCGGTTCGGCCTCGAGCACGTCTTCGCCGGCACCCTCGACGACGCGCCGTACGCCCCCGGGACGTTCGACGTCGTCACGTTCTGGGACGTGATCGAACACCTCGAGGACCCGGCCGCGATCCTCGCCCGCGCCGGCGAGCTCCTGAAGGACGACGGCTTCCTCGTGATCGAGACCCAGAACGTCGAGTCGCGCTTCGCCCGCGTCATGGGGAAGAACTGGCAGCACTACAAGCACGCCGAGCACCTCTACC
>JAUIEL010000287.1 GCA_030428825.1 bacterium | reverse complement strand
CCCGCGGGACGCCGCCGTCTCGGGCGCGAGTGAGGTGGCGACGGCGATCGTGGCGAGCACGATCACCACCCTCGTCATCTTCCTGCCGCTCATCTTCGTGCGCGGCGTGACCGGCCTCCTGTTCCGGGACCTCGCGTACGTGATCCTGTTCGCGCTCGTCTGCTCGCTCCTCGTGTCTCTCAGCCTCGTCCCGATGCTCGCCTCGAAGCTCCTCTCGGGGGGACGAACGGACGAACCGGCCGAGGAGGAGCCGAGGCGGCGGGGTCCGGCGGCCGCGTTCTTCCACGCGCTCGACGAGGTGTATCGCGACCTGCTGCGACTCGTCCTGCGGCAGCGTCTCCTGACGACGTTCGTCTCCGCCGCCGCGCTGTTCGGCTCGCTCCTGCTGCTGCCGCGGATCGGGACCGAGTTCCTCCCGCCGAGCGACGAGGGGGAGGTCCGCGTCACCGGCGAGATGGAGGTCGGGACGAGGCTCGAGCTGGTCGACCGGCAGACGCGGATCCTCGAGCGCGCGGTCGAGGAAGCCGTCCCGGAGCGGGTCGCGTCGATCGTGACCGTCCAGTCGGACGAGGAGACCGAGGGGGAGATCCAGCTCTCGCTCCCGCCCGCGTCGACGCGGGACCGCTCGAACACCGAGGTCGCGGCCGAGCTGCGCCGGCGGCTGGAGGGGACGATCGCGGGGATGGAGATCCGGACCCGCGCGCCGCAGGGGCAGTTCCTGATGCAGCGCGTGCTCGGGACGGAGGAGGGGATCACCGTCGACGTCCGCGGGTTCGAGCTCGCGACGCTCGACGCCCTCGCCGCGAAGGTGGCGGAGGGGATCGCGGACGTCCCCGGCGTCACCGACGTCGAGATCACCCGGAAGGCCGGGACGCCGCAGCACGAGATCCGGATCGACCGCGACAAGATCGCCGACCTCGGCCTGAGCGTCCGGGACGTCACGAGGGCGTTGGCGACCGCCGTCGCGGGGTCGCGGGCGGGGGAGTTCCGTTCGCAGGGGAACTCGTATCGGATCCTGGTGCAGCTCGAGGACGCCGAGCGACGGTCGCTCGACGAGATCCTCGACCTGACGCTGCAGACCGGCGACGGCGAGCAGGTCGCGCTCCGGAACCTCGTCGACGTCGTCCGGAGCAGCGGGCCGCTGGAGATCGCGCGGAAGGACCAGCAGCGCGTGGCGACGGTCACCGCCAACGTCGCGGGTCGCGACCTCGGGTCGGTCGCCGCGGACGTCCAGGTCCGGCTCGACAGGATCCCGCGGCCGGCGTCGTACGACCTCTCGGTCGCGGGGACGTTCGAGGAGCAAGAGCGCTCGTTCGACGACCTCTTCCGGTCGCTCCTCCTCGCGCTCGTCCTGGTCTACATGGTCCTCGCGTGCCAGTACGAGTCGCTGGTCGACCCGCTGGTCGTCATGCTGTCGGTGCCGGTGGCGGCGGTCGGCGTGCTCGTGACCCTCTTCCTCACCGACACGACCCTGAACGTCCAGTCGACGATCGGCTGCATCATGCTCGGGGGGATCGTCGTCAACAACGCGATCCTCCTGGTCGACCAGGCCGCGCGCCTCCGGCGCGAGGGGCGCACGACCGACGACGCCGTCGCCGAGGCCGGCCGCCGTCGCCTCCGGCCGATCCTGATGACCACGCTCACCACGATCCTCGCGCTCCTCCCGCTCGCGTTCGGCGTCGGCGAAGGCGCGGACGCGCAGGCGCCGATGGCGCGGGCCGTCGTCGGCGGGCTGACGGGGTCATCGCTCATCACTCTGGTCCTGATCCCGGCGGTCTACTCGATGGTGCACCGCGAGCGACGTTCGCGGACGAGGTCGGCGCCGGCCGAGAGCGCCTGACGTCCGTCGCGGCCGGCCGGCGCTCTGTCGGCCTCAGGCGAGTGGGTGTGTACGCGTTTCGCTGACGGGACGGGTCGGGTCGGCCGTGGGGCGAGGGCCTCGACGCCGCGTTCATCGGTCTCTGTCGCGGACTTCACGGAACCGACGGAACCCGCGCGGCCGTTCTCTCGTCCCACCCCGCGTTCGAGATGCGATGGCGGGGATCACCGTTTCCTCGGGAAGGGGAGCGCGGCGTCCGCCGTGCTGCATCGCCTCGGTTCGGGAACGCGCGAGTCCCCCTCACGCACCGGGCCCGTTCGTCGCGTGACGGACGGTTCACGTTCCTGAAACGAGGAGTTCCCATGACCCCCACCCGCACCAGCCTGTTCCTCTCCGCGTGCGCCGGCTCGGCGCTCGCCGTCCTGCTCACGATCGCCGCGTGCCAGTCGGCCCAGGCCCGCTACAACCCGGCGACCGGCGAGGTCGACATCCGGATCGTCGGCGACGACGGGAAGGTCGTCACCGCGAAGGGCCTGGAGGCGGCCCTGAAGCAGGCGATGCAGTACAAGCAGGAGGCCCAGGCCGCCGGCGACGCCGCGGCCGCGGCGGACTGGTCGAACATCATCAACAACATCCTCGACAAGAAGGGGAAGACGCTCGAGGAGGTCGAGAAGGAGGCGAACGAGACGGGGACCGTCAACAGCATGGCGACCGTCGACGGCGACGAGTGGCTCGTCTGGACCTGGGACCCGGACACGGACCCGGATCCGACGTTCGAGGAGGAGGAGCAGCACCAGCAGTTCGACCAGCACTGAGCTCCCGCTCGCTCTTCCGCGGCGCCGGCTGGCGGGGGTCGGCGCCGCCCCTCTCTCCGCTCTCCATCCCTCTCGATCCGGAGGTCCGTCCGTGTCGCGTCCGAACCGGCTCCGCCCGCTCGTCTTCGTCGCCTCGTTCGCCGCCACGCTCGCGGCGTTCCTCCTGCTGGCCGAGCCGCCGCCGACCGTCGCCCTCGACGAGGCGCCGCCGGTCCTCGCCGCCGGGCGCGGGAGCGCGCCGCCCGACCGCCTCCTCGACCCGATCGGCGCCGCCGGTCCCGTCGCCGAGACCCGGATCGGCGCCGCGTCCGACCCGCCCGCCGTCTCCGTCGAGGCGGACGCCTCGGTAGCGTCCGGCGCCGCCGCGTTTGACCGCGCCCGCTTCGACGCGGCGCTCGACGCGATCGCGGAGACGCGCCCGACGCGCCGCGCCCGTCTCCTCTCCAGCAAGCGCGCCTTCCTCGGCGCCCGCCTGGTCCAGGAGCTCCTCGCCGCGGGGACCGGCCCCGGCGGCCTCGCCGCGTCGCTCGAGCGGCTCGAGGTCGAGACCGACCCGCTGCTCCAGGCGGTGCTGCTGCTGCACGTCACCGCGTTCGAGCACGACCCGCGGGCGCTCGCGGCGCTCGATCGGGCGGCGACGTCCCTGCTCGCCGATCCGTCCCGTCCGGTGCCGGCCCAGGTCGCCGTCGACGGCCTCCTCGCCGCGATGGGGCGGCAGGGGGTCGAGCCGTCGCGCCTCGTCCACCACGTCGCGGCGACGACCGACGACCCGATCGTCCTGCGGGACCTCTGGCTCGGGCTCGCGAACCACGGCTTCGACTTCGAGGCGAGCCGCCCGCTCCTCGAGGCCGGCCTCGCGCACGCGTCGGCCGCCGCGCGGTTCGGCGCCGCCGAGTCGCTCCGGATGTTCGCGCTCGACGGGCGTCTCTCGCCGGCCGAGTTCGTCGCGGAGTTCGGGCCGATCGTCCTCGCGGAGTCGGACCGGAACAACCGGCTCCTCTTCCTCGAGACGCTCGGCGCGGTCGGCCGGGACGCCGCGACGCCGACGCTGCTCGCCCTCGCCCGCTCCGAGGAGGCCGACCCGGAGGCCCGGCGGCTCGCGGCCGCGTCGCTCGCGCTGCACGGGGGGGAGGAGACCGCCCTCACCTACTGCCGGGAGGCGCTCCTGGCCGGGGACCCGGACGGCCGGCGGGCGGCGATCACGGCGCTCGGCGCGCTCCCGTCCGCCGCCGCGACCGAGGCGTTGGTCGAGTTGGTCGCGGACGCCGACGCGCCCGAGGAGCGGAGGGAGGCGCTGCGGGCGCTCGAGGGGAAGCAGGACGCGCCGGTCGACCCGTTCCTGGCCGCGGTCGGCGCCGACGACGAGGAGCTGCGGCGGACCGCGAGCCGGCACCTCCTGCTGGTCGACGAGGAGGCGCTCCCCGAGGCGGACCGCGCGCGGCTGAAGGAGTGGCGGCACGCGAGCGCGCGCGACGCCGCCGACCCGCAGGTCCGGGCCGACGCGGCGATGGCGGCGTTCCTGAACGACGGCGCCGACGGGGAGGCGCTGCTCGAGGAGCGCCTCGCCGCCGACCCGTCGCCGACCGTGCGGGGGAGCGCGGCGTCCGCGCTCTTCCTGACGCGGTGGGCGCGGGGGGACGCGGCCGCGCTCGCGCGGCTGGAGGACGTCGTCGCGAACGAGTCGCCGTCGGTCCGCGGTCGACTCCGCGCCCAGCTCGAGCGGATCCGGGAGCTCCGGCCCGACGAGATCCGGACCGGCCTGGAGGAGCAGCTCCGGATGCTCGGCTTCGTCCGCTCGGTCGCCGACGCCGGCCCCGGGACGAAGGACGTCTTCGGCCGGCAGCACCGGCTCGTCGAGCGGCTCCTCGCGCGCATGGGCCCGTGAGACGACGCCGGATCGGAGCGACGTCGCTCGGGCTCGCCGCGGCCGTCGCGGCGACCGGGTGCCGCGCGCCGTCCCCGTCGTTCTCCGACGTCGACGCCGGATTGCGCGGGCTCGGGGTCCGGACCGTGCTGCTCCGGGACCGGGTGTCGCTCCACTCGCCGTTCGGGGTCGCCGACTCGGAGCGGCTCGCGGACGTCGCGGACGACGAACGGTCGCTCGTCGCGGGCGCGCTCGGCGTCGCCGACGAGCGTGCGGTGCCGGTGCTCCTCCGCCCGGCGCCGACCGGCGAGGGGACGTCGCTCGTCGATCGGGTCCTCCCGAGCGAGGACGGCGCGCGCGGCTTCGCGTCGACGTCCGGGGCGGTCGCCGTCTCGGTGGCGGTCGGCACGCCCGACGCCCCCGGCCCGCCGCCGTTCGTCGACCGGGGCGTCCTCCGGCACGAGCTGACGCACGCGCTCGTCCGACGGGCCGGACTCGACCTCGAGCCGTGGCTGAACGAGGCGACGGCGACGGTCGTGGCGGCGCGGCTGCGGCGGGGCGACGGACGGCTCGCGGTCGACCCGTTGCCGGCGTACCTGCTGCGGGCCCGGAGCGTCGCGCCGTCCGTCCGCCTGGACGACGTCCTCGACTGGCGCCCCGACCGGTCGGTCGGGGCCGCGGCGGCGGACGAGCCGGGCGGAGGGGAGGTGGCGCTCTACGACCTCGCCGCGTCGCTGCTCCGGTTCGAGCTGGAGCGGGGCGACGGTCGCGGTCTCCTCGACGTCGTGCGCGACCTCGCCGCGAGGAGCCGCTCGTCGTGGCGGGCGGAGGAGGCGGCGTGGAAGGCCTGGCTCGACGAACTCTCGCTCGCGGACCGGCTGGCGGCGCAGTTCGGGTCGGACGTCGAGGCGGTCCGCGCGGAGGCGACGTCGCGCGCGCTCGAGGCGGCCGAGCGGTTCGGCGCCGACGCGTTCGGCGCGCGGTTCGACGCCGCCGTCGTCGACCGGCTCGTGGCCGCGCCGACCGACCTCGCGGCGACGAGGATCCTGCTGACGCATCGCGCGGAGCGGCTCGCCTCCGCGGAGATCGAGCGTCTCGAGGCGTCGGGCGCGGCGATGGCGCGCGTCGTCGCGCTCGCTTTGCGGAAGCGGCGCGGCGAGGAGGTCCCCGACGACGTCGCGCGGGCCGCGCTCGACCGGCTCGCTCCCGAGGAGGCGGGGTTCGCGTTCCCGGCGCGCCTCGTGCTGACGGGGTCGGCGGGAGAGTGAGCGGGGCGCGCCCCGATCCGCGCTTCAGTCGATCTTCGACGTCAGCTTCCACGTCCACGACATCGACTTGTCGTCGTCTCCGTGGATCGAGGCGACGAGCGTGTCGCCCTTCCGCTCGTAGCGGATGCGCTTGGGGAAGTCGTGCTCGGGGTTCTCGAACTCCACGACCCGGCCCTCGAGCGACTTCAGGGTGAAGAACGTGGGCGGGAACTGGCCGCCCGGGTAGGCGAGGTACTTGATCACGCCGCGCTTGTGCGTGATGCGGAGGAACTCGAACGGCCCGCCGCCGCCGGCGGACGTCCGGTTCATGCCGATCATCGACGTGCCGCGCGACGGCAGCCAGACCTCCTCGACGATGCGCCCGCCCGCGTCGCTCCGCCAATGACCGGCGAGCCAGGCGAGGTCGTCGAGCGTGGGCCCGGACTTCTCGGCCTCGCCGTCCGGCCCGGCGAGGAGCGACGTGGCGCCGGCGACCGCGAGAAGAAGGACGAGTCGGGCGAGGGATCGGGGGCGAAGGGACGCGGAAGTTCGCATGGGATGAGTCCTCCAATGCGGACATCCCACCACGTCGGCTCGCGGCCGGATTGGACGAATGCGACATCCCGGGGTTCGGGGTCGCGGTGTGGGGGGCGGGCGGCGGCGAGCGGACGGCCTCGCGCCGCGATTCCCGTATGCTCGGCGCTCGTCCGGAACCAAAGGGGGGACCACACCATGACCGCTCCCGACCCGTCTCCGCGGGACGCCTCCCGCCCGGAGGACTGGTTCGCCCGCGCGTACGACGACGCTCGGCGGCAGGCGCACCGGATCTTCGCCGGAGAGCGTGCCGGCCACACCCTGCAGCCGACCGCGCTCGTCCACGAGGCGTTCCTCCGCTGGCGTGGGCGCGCGCCGACACGGGCGACACGGACGGCGGGATCGAGGCGGCGGAGCGGGCCGACCGTCTCCTCTCCGCCGAGGCGGACGCGCCGCTCCCGGAGCGGCTGGAGGTGCTGACCGCCCTCCGCGACCTCCGGTTCCGGAAGGGGGACGCGGCCGGCGCTGCGGCGACGGTAGGCGCGCTGCGCGACCTCGCCGACGAGGCGGGGAGTTCGACCGAGCGCGCGGTCGCCCTCGCCGAGGCGGAGAACGGCGCGGGGCGGCTGGCCCTCGCGCGAGCGGACTACGCGGAGGCGGAGGGGGCGTTCCGGCGCGCGCTCGAGCGGCTCGAGGAGAGCCCGGGTGCGCACGACGCGCAGCGCGCCGGGCTCCTGAGCGGACTCCTCGCCGCGCTCATGGCGCAGTTCGACCCGGCGGCGGCGGAGGTGAGCGAGGAGTCGCTCGACCTGGTGCGGCGCATCCACGGGCGGACGCACGGGCGGACCGCGGCCGCGTGGTCGAACCACGGGTCGGTGCTCCGGATCCTCGGCCGGCACGAGGAGGCGGAGGCGGCGTATCGGGAAGCGGTCGCCATCGCGCGCGAGGTCTTCCCGGGTCCGCACCGGACCACGGCGGTGAACCTGAACAACCTCGGGTGGCTGCTGGTCCACCTCGGTCGGCTCGACGAGGGGATCGCGTATCTGGAGGAGGCGATCGAGGTCCACCGGGCAGTGACGCCGGACGGGAGCGCCGACGTCGCGGGGGTGATCAGCAACCTCGGGTTGGCGCGCCGCGAGGCCGGCGACCTCGACGGCGCCCTCGCCGCGCACGAGGAGGCGCGGGCGATGAAGCGCGTCCATCTCGGGCCGGAGCACCCGGACCACGCGCAGGAGTTCGACTTCCTCGGCGCCGTCCTCCAGGACCGCGGGGACCTCGACGCCGCCGTCGAGCACCGCCGCGAGGCGCTCCGTCTCCTCGTCGCCCACGGCGACCCGTGGACCTACGTCGCGCTCGACGTCCGCCGCCTCCTCGCCGGCACCCTCGAGCGGCGCGGCGACCCCGCGTCGCTCGCCGAGGCGGAGCTGCTCCTCCGCGCCTGCCGCGAGCACGGAGAGGGCCTCCTCACCGACGGCGCGAAGGCCGACCTCGACCGCCGGATCGACGCGCTCGAGGCGCGCCGGGCGGGGGGGTGAAGGGGGGAGCGGTCCGGCTCGGAACCGTCCTCCGCGACGATCGAGGCGTCGACCGTGCCCCTCGAGGGGAGACGGCGCCGACCGGCGGCCGTCCCGCCGTCCCGACGGTCTCGTGCATCGCAGCGCGCTCGTCGAATCACGGGTCGAGGATCACCGGCACCTGGTTGCTCGCGAACGTCACGACGCCGTTCGGCGCTGTCGCCACGAACGCGTGGCGGAGGACGACGCCCGCCAGCGAGGCGAGGAGCCCGGGCGGGAGCTGGAAGACCGTCGCCGCCCGTCCGTCGGCGTCGAGCGTCCCCAGAGAGGCCGGCATGAGCGGTGAGTTCGGCGACGAGATCGTGAGCAGCGTGTAGGGGTCGACGTTCAGCGGGATCTTCACGC
>JAUIEL010000286.1 GCA_030428825.1 bacterium | reverse complement strand
CGCCTCGCCCGCCGCCGCCGTCGCGGAGTGGTGGGTCGCGAGGAGTTCACCGGACGAGCCGGCGCCGGAGATCGACGTCTCGGAGACCTCCTGGGAGAACGAGCCCTTCGTCGTCCTCACGACCTCCTCGACCGGACCGGTCGAACGGCTGGTCCCGGTCACGCCGTGGAGCGGCCGGCTCGACGGACTCCTCGAATTCCTCACGGGCATCGCGACGGACCTTGGCTCCTACGTCACTCCGGAAGGTCCCTCGACGGCTGATCCACCGACCGTCGTGGACTTCCAGCCGCGGGAGGTCCTGGCACAGCCGAGCTCCGTCATCCCGGCCGGCGTCGCGATCGTCGTGAGCGCCTTCGATCTCGGTTGCCCGCTGGTCGCCGGTGCGAACGCCGTCGGCTGGATCGAGCCGGGGTCCGAAACGCCGCCCGCCCCGCGCCGCGTTCCGGATGACGCCCTGCGTGATCGGATCAAGCGGCTGAGAACGGCCGCGTTCGACGATACGTGGGCGGAGACATCGAAGGTCCTCCTCCTCGCCGCCCACGCCAGCACCGCGGCGTTCCTCGATCGGCGGGGCCGGCTACCTTCTCCCGTACCTCGCGAGGTCGCCTGGCACGGGCCGGAGGCCATCCTCCTGATGGATCACCTGGCGGCGGCCGCCGACCGGCGGGGTACCGCGAAGGCGCCGGCCCCGACGTCCACCCCGCCCCTCGAAGCGGCGATCGAGGCGGCGAACCGGTCGGCGTTCACAGGACGGAGCCGATGACGCGTCGCCCGATCGTCGAAGACGACACGCTGACGGCGATCCTCCACTTCGCCGAGGCCGCGAACCACTGTGCATGGCGGCGCGTGCGCGAAGCGAAGGCTCAGCGCGTGCCGATCCAGAGCGTCCTGCTCGAACTCCTCGACCGTCCGGAGAGCGCGTTCGCCCGGACGGAGATCGCCTTCGTTCGGCTCGCCGAGCAGGCGGGGATCGCGTTGCCTGAGGCCGACCCTGTGATCGAGGAGGTCGTGCAGCTCCTCCTGCGGCCCGTCCGCCTGAAGAAGCACGCGGGCCGCTGGCAGGTCCAGTCCGGACGCCGCGGTGAACCTCGCCTCCTCGCCCGGCCGCTCGACTTCCGCCAGGCCGTGTGGCGAAGCGAACACGGTCTCGAGACCGGCGTCTCCACACGCAGGATCCACGGCCGCCTCGAGGAGCGGCAGAGCGTGCGGATCGCGTACTGGGACGACGAACTCGACCCGATCCGCTTGATCGAGCTGTACCTGACGGCTGGGCTCAAACTCTCCGAAGAGCGCGCGGCACACGTCATCCAGAAGTGGATCCGGCGCGTGTTCGGACTGCCCCACACGACCGGGCATCGGTATGGGATCGCTGCGTTGTGCCGGGAGTTCAACGCGCTGTTCTACGATGGCGACGCCTCCCCGTCGGTGCAGCACATACAGAACACGCGTTCGACCGTACTTCCCCTCGACCTCCTGATCGAGCGGATGGCGGACACGCTGTCGGGCACAGCCGAGACCGGTGAATCGCTGCGCAGCGCGCTCGGCTTGCTCCTCTTCCTCGGCCACGGCCATTGGATCCGCCGCACGTGGGCGAGCGCGGTGGAAGAGTCCCTCGAGACCACTGAGATCACCCCCGGCGCGGCGCCGTCATGGCAGTGCGTGAGTGCGCTCGAACCGCTGCAGTACACTTGGTTCCTCACTCGGGTGTTCGGCATCGTCCCCACCATGCCGGGCCTCCGACACCTGTTCCGGGGAGGGTTGCTGCCGCGCAGCGGAGTCGGCCGAAGCATGGCGGTGCATGCTCCTCCCGGCTCGGGCAAGAGCCTCTTCGCACTGCATCTCCTGGTGGACGTCGCCCTGGCTGGGCACCTCGGGGTATACGTCTCGCTCGAGGAGCCGTTCGACGTGCTCATCGATCGGCTCGTCGCGTTCGCGCTGATCGATCCCGAGCGCTTCGACGTCGTGGAGGCCGGCTCGGACGTCCGCGAGCGGATCGCCGAGCATCGGCGTCACGATCCGGAGCGTGGGCTCCTGGTCCTGCACAGCCACCGTCCTTCCACCGACGGCCGTTCGCCGGACGACGCTCTGATGGCGGTCTTCGACGACGTCATCGACGGCGCTGCGGACGACTTTCGGATCCGCGCCATCACGATCGACAGCGTCGACGCCGCCTTCCCTCGAATCGACTCGGCGGCCCTCCAGCGTCGCGACCTGCACGAGCTGGTCCGCAGGATCGAGGAGAATCGATTCCTCGGCATCCTGCTCTCCGAGGAGGTGGCGATCGACGACAACCGACTCGACTACCTCGCCGACACCGTGGTCCGCCTGGGCTACGACGAAGAGCTGTCGACGCGACTCATCGAGATCGAGAAGTGCCGCAGTCAGTATCACGAGGCGGGGCCCCATCCGTTCCGCATCAGTGACGCGCGAGGAATCACGGTCTATCCGCGATCGAGCACCTGGCACGCCACCCTGAGCCGCCGCCCTCGCAGCACGCTCAGCGAACACCACGGAATTCCCTATCCCCCGGAGTTCGCCGAGGCACTCGACCTCCACGGCATCCGCGAGAAGGCGTCCACGCTGATTCACGGCCCGGTCGGCGCCGGGAAGTGGTCGCTCCTCCTGCGCCTCCTGACCGAGCGCGCGGTCACCTTCGATCGAATGGGAGAGTACGACCCGAAGAACTGCGAGTGGACGCCGGTACGCAGCGTCCTGCTCGTGAGCTTCGGCGCGCCGGAGAACCGATTCAAGCAGACGCTCCGCCGCCTCCCCGCGCTGCAGTCCCGCTGGGCGCGCGTTCACCTCAAGGGATACCGCTGGTACTCGCCGGGCGACATCACCGCGGCGCAGGTGTTGAGCGAGCTGGCCGCGCTCCTGGAGCGCAACCGCCGCGAGCTCGTGCCGATCGAGCGGATCGCCTTCACGGACATCGAGAGCATCCCCGACCTGCTCCCGGGCGTCGCCGCGGACAGACAGTTCTGGCCCACCGTCCAGGGGCTGGTGAACCAGGAAGGGAAGACCGCCTTCTACCTCAGCAACGTCGTGAACGAGCCGTTCTACCGCGAGATGTACTCCAACATGGACTACATCATCCGCATGAACCCCCTCGATGCGGCCACGTACGGAGTCACGCTCGAGAAACACCCCGGCGCTTGGCTGGTCGGACAGCGCGCGGGAGTCGTCCGAGCATCCGAGCCGACCGGCCAACACGATGCCCCTCCAGGAGAAGATGATGAACGAGACTGAGGTGAGAGTGTTCCTCACGTACACCGACCGCTTCGACCGCATCATGGAGACGTTCCCCGTCGAGGTGCGGACGCAGCCCGCCGAGGAGCTGACGCGTCTCGACCTGAACCAGCAGGAACGCAAGCCGGGCTGGGTGTCGGCCGTCGTGCGCTACTTCAACCTTTGCTCCGAGGAGCACTTCCTGCACGAACAGGGCGTCGTCTCCGACGCGATCTTCGCCGAGTGGACCGAGGGGATGCGCACCATCGCGAGGATTCCCTTGGTCCGCGCCACGTGGGACCGGATGAGCGAGCAGTACCGCGCCCCGTTCGTGGACTTCTGGAATGCGCTCGAGTGAGTTCCTCGCTCAGCCTCCGCCGCGCGGGCCCCGAGGATACGGACACGCTCCCGCGCCGAACGCGGTGCGGACAATGAGAGAGCCGTGCGCTGCAGGATCGCGCCGCCGGGGAACAGCCGCGGCTCGCGCCGGACGAGGGCCGGGACGCGGTCCGAGGAGGAGCCGTCCCGCGGGCGAGCGCGACTTCCACGGTCGAGGCGCCAGAAGCGCCCGTACGGCCGAGTCGGAGGGTTCCCCGCTCCGAGTCGGAGGGTTCCCCGCTCCGAGTCGGCACGACCCTCGACGACGTCCTGCGAGGTCCGGAGGCGCTCCGGCAGGCGTCGAACCGGGCCATCTCTCGCCGTCGAGGTCGATCCGCCGGAGGTCGGTGACGGACCTCACGCGATCGGCATCCGGCGGCCGACGCCGAAGGCGCGCTCGGTGATCCGGATCCCGGGCGCGGCCTGGCGGCGCTTGTACTCGGAGATCCGGACGAGGCGCGCGAGACGCTCGACCAGCTCGCGCTCGTAGCCGCGCGCGACGCAGGCGTCGACCGAGAGGTCCTCCTCGACCAGGAGATCGACGAGCGGACTGACGACCTCGTAGTCGAACGGGTCGACCTGCGCGTCGCGGAGCTCGGCGGACGGCGGCTTCTCGAGGCTGCCGCGCGGGATCACCTCGCGCCCCTTCCAGCGGTTGAACCACCGCGACACCGAGTAGACCCGCGCCTTCGAGACGTCGGAGATCACCATCAGGCCGCCGTTCATGTCGCCGTACAGCGTGCAGTAGCCGAGCGCGACCTCGGTCTTGTTGCCGGTCGAGAGGAGCATCGCGCCGGTCTTGTTCGAGAGCGCCATCAGGATCATCCCGCGGGCGCGCGCCTGGAGGTTCTCCTCGGTGACGTCCGGGGCGAGCCCCTCGAACGACGGCGCGAGCGTGTCGAGCAGCGCCTGGTGCACGCGCTCGATCGGGATCTCGCGGTAGTCGGTCCCGAGCGCCTCGGCGAGGAGGCGCGCGTCGCTCTTCGAGTGGTCGCTCGAGTAGCGGGAAGGCATCGAGACGCCGAGGACGTTCTCCGGCCCGAACGCCTCGGCCGCGACGCAGGCGACGAGCGCCGAGTCGATCCCGCCGGAGAGCCCGAGGAGCGCCGTCGAGAACCCGGAGCGCTTCGCGTAGTCGCGCACGCCGGCGATGAGCGCGGCGAACGCCTCGGCGTCCGGCTCCGGCTCGGTCGTCTCGATCGCCGGCGCGCGGCCGTCCGCGTCGAACTCGACCACGACGAAGTCCTCCTCGAACGTCGCCGCGCGCGCGACGACCGCCCCCGACGCGTCGACCGCGAACGAGTCGCCGTCGAACGCCAGCTCTCCCTCGTACCCGTCCTCGCCGCCGACCTGGTTGCAGAGGACGACCGGCACCCCGTTCTCGCGGACGTGCCGCCGGACGAGGTCGCGCCGCACCTTCCCCTTCCCGAGGTGGAACGGCGACGCGGAGAGGTTCACGATCACCCGCGCCCCCGCGGCGACCTGTCGCTTCGTCACCTTCAGGTCGTAATGCTCGTCCCAGAGGTCCTCGCAGACCTGCACCCCGACCTTCGTCCCCGCGACCTCGACGACGGTGCACGTCTCCCCGGGTTCGAAGTACCGCTCCTCGAAGAAGACGTCGTAGACCGGCAGGAGGACCTTCCGGTGGACCGCGCGGACCGCGCCGTCGGCGAGGACCGCCGCCGCGTTGTGGAGCGCCGGCCGGCCGCGCGGATCGCGCCGCGCGGCATCGACGTCGACGAACCCGACGACCGCCGCGACGCCGACCGCCTCGCCCGCCAGCGCGCCGAGCGCCGCCCGCTGCGCCTCGAGCAGCTCGCGCCGATGGATCAGGTCGAGCAGCGGATAGCCGATCAGCGTCTGCTCGGGGAAGACGACCAGGTCGACCCCCTCGTCCCGCGCGCGCGCGATCCCCGCCGACACCGCGCGCCGGTTCGCGTCGACGTCGCCGACGACGGTGTCGATCTGGGCCATCGCGATGCGCATCGGGCTCTCCGGCGGACAGGGGGCGGGCCATGGTACCCGCGTGTGCCTCCGACGCGGACACGTCCCCGGCCGCCTCCGCGCATCCGCTACCATGCCCGACTCGAGGGAACCGAGGAGCGAGACGTGACGCCGGAGCCGCGCCCGCCGGGCGATCGCGAGGAGGAGCTGTTCTGCGACGCGCGCGCCCTCTCGGGGACGGCGCGGGACGAGTTCCTGCGCTCGGCGTGCGCCGGGGACGAGGAGCTGCGGCGCCGCGTGCTCGAACTGCTCGCCGCCGACGACGCGGCGGGCGCGTTCCTCCGCGAGCCCGACCCGCTGGAGGGCCCCGGGAGCGTCGTCGGCCGGTACCGCCTCCTCGAGCGGATCGGCGAGGGGGGCGGCGGCGAGGTGTTCCGCGCCGCGCCGGTCGCCGACGACCTGCCGCCGGTCGCGCTGAAGGTCGTCAAGCCGGGGACCGACACGCGGCAGGTGCTGGCGCGGTTCGAGCGGGAGCGCCGGGCGCTCGCGCGGATGGACCACCCGGGGATCGCGCGGGTCCTCGACGCCGGGGCGACGCCGTCCGGACGCCCGTTCTTCGTGATGGAGCTCGTCCCGGGCGAGGCGATCACGACGTACGCCGACGCGCGTCGCCTGACGCTCCCGGAGCGGCTCGAGCTGTTCCGCGAGGTCTGCCGCGCGGTGCAGCACGCGCACCAGAAGGGGGTGATCCACCGCGACCTGAAGCCGTCGAACGTCCTCGTCGCCGAGGTCGACGGACGCGCCGCGCCGAAGGTGATCGACTTCGGGATCGCGAAGGCGATCGAGGACGAGGCCGACGCGCCGGAGCTGACGCGGCACGGGTGGCTCGTCGGCACGCCGCAGTACATGAGCCCCGAGCAGGCGGGACGGGACGGCCTCGACGTCGACGTGCGGGCGGACGTCTACTCGCTCGGCGTGCTGCTGTTCGAGCTCCTGACCGGGAGCACGCCGCTCGACCCGGACGAGCTCCGCGCCGCCGGTCTCCCCGGGATGGCGCGGATGGTCGACGCGGCGGTGACGCCGCGACCGAGCCGCCGCCTCCGCGAGCACGACCGCCGCGCCGAGGTCGCCGCCCTTCGTCGCGCCGACGCGCCGCGGCTCGCGCGGCGGCTGGAGGACGACCTCGACTGGGTCGTGCTGAAGGCGCTCGAGCGCGACCGGGAGGAACGGTACGCGTCGGTCGCCGAGCTCGCCGAGGACGTGCGACGCGCCCTCGACGACGAGCCGGTCGCGGCCGGGCCGCCCAGCCGGTGGGTCCGGCTCCGGAAGCTCGTCCGGCGGAACCGACTCGCGGTCGGCGCCGCGGCGGCGGTCGTCGTCCTCCTCGTCGCCGCGGTCGTCGGGACGTCGATCGGCTACCTCGAGGCGACGACGGCCCGCGCCGAGCTGGAGGAGTCGAACGCGCGGCTCTCCCGCCTCCTGGCGTTCCAGCACGGCCGGCTCGCCGCGATCGACCTCCCGGAGATGGGGACGACGCTGCGTTCGTCCCTCCTCGAACACCTCCGACCGGGGCTCCGGGGCCTCGGGTGGTCGGACGCGGAGGTCGCCGAGCGGATCGAGCTCCTCGACCGGTCCCTCGCCGCGACGAACCTGACGTCGGTCGCGCGCGACCTCACGCGGACGAGCCTCCTCGACGCGACCGAGGCGGCGATCGAGCGGGAGTTCGCGGGCGAGGCGGTCGACCGCGCCGCCCTCCTCCACTCGCTCGGGCTGACGATGGCCGCGCTCGGGTTCGACGCGAAGGCGCTCGAGGTGGCGGAGCGGGGCCTCGCCCTTCGATCGAGGGAGTTCGGCGACTCCGACCCGAGGACCCTCGACTCCGTCGGCCTGGTCGCCCAGCAGCTCCGCCGCCTCGATCGCCTCGACGAGGCCGTCCCCCTCCAGGAGGCGGTCGTGCGTCACTGGCACGCTCTGTACGGCGCCGGCGACCGGCATACGCTCGCCGCGCGCGCGACCCTCGCCGCGCTCCGCTCGCAGCGGGGCGAGTGGGAGGCCGCGGAGGCGCTCTTCCGGGACGTCCTGGCGGGGGCCGAACGGTCGCTCGGGCCGGACGACCCGACCACGCTCGACGTCGCGAACAACCTCGCGGCGCACCTCGAGGGGCGCGGCGGGACGGAGGAGGCGACGGCGCTCTACCGGCGGGTCCTCGACGGGCTCCGCGCGCACCCCGAGCGGGAGCGGGACGCGCTGCAGGCGACGTCGAACCTCTCGCGGATGCTCCTCCTCCGCGGCGAACTCGAGGAGTCCGAGCGGATGGCGCGGGAGGCGCTCGCCGGGCTGCGGCGCCGGCTGGGGGACGAGCACCCGACGGCGCTCGCGGCGATGAACGCGCTCGCCCAGGTCGTCTTCCTCCGGGAGGACGCGGACGAGGCGGCGGCGCTGATCCGCGCGGCGTCGGACGGCTTCCGGTCGGTGTACGGTCCGACCCACTCCCTGACCCTGCTGACGGTCGCCAACGGCGCGGTGATCCTGGCGCGGACCGGCCGCTTCGAGGAGGCCGAGCCGATCCTGGCCGAGGCGGTCCGCGGCGGGCGCGCGGCGTTCCCGCCGGACCACGAGATGCTGGGCGGCTTCCTCGTGCGACACGGCGAGGCGCTGCTCGGCGTCGGTCGCCTCGAC
>JAUIEL010000285.1 GCA_030428825.1 bacterium | reverse complement strand
GGGCCGGAGGAGGGATGAGGCTCCGAGAGCGACCCCGGGGAAGCAACGAGAGCAAGAGAGAGCACGGGAGAGCAGGGGAGAGCGCGCTGACGCGGAGGACGATCGACGACGACAGGTCTCCGCGCCAGCGCCATCCCATGGGTCTTCTACCGGACTCCCCCTTTCCCACCCCGGAATCGGGTGAGGAAGTCCGCAGCGGGCGAGGCGGGGCCGGAGGAGGGATGAGGCTCCGAGAGCGACCCCGCAGCGCGACTCGAAACCGGGCGGAGACCACTCCGGGTGCATCGCGCGAGGACGTGAGCGGGTCGGAGAGCTCGTCCCTCCTCCGGCCGCCGCCGTGGCGAACGCGACGACGTTCCCGAACGCGTTCCAAGCCGCGCAGCGCTTGGCCGCGCAGCGCTTGGCCGCGCAGCGCTAAGGCACCGTCACCTCGACCCCGCCCGTCGCCGAGAACCCGGCCAGCCCGACCGAGTCCTGCACCAGCATCTGCGAGGTGAAGACGAGCCCGGACGATCCGAGCGGCATCGCCGCCGCCAGCGTGAACGTCCCGTTCCCCGCCCCCGCGCCGCCGATCGGGACGATCGGTTGGAACGGCGAGACCGGCGCCACCAGGAGCGAGCAGCCGGAGAGACCGATCGGCACCGACGTCTCCTGCGCTCCGAAGAGGATCATCGCCAGGCTCCCGCCGAGCGCGTCCTCCAGCTTCAGACCGAACGCGGTCCCCGGCGTCGCGTCCCCCAACGCCACGAGCTTCGGCGTGAAGCCGCCCGAGCCCGGGCACCCCTCGCCGAAGTACCGGACGTTGCTGCCGACGCCGGCGAGGAACGCGGCGGCGTTCAGCCCGAACTTGCCGTTCTCGTTCAACGGGGCGTACGTCGCGGTCTGGTTCGACACCATGTCGATGTCCGCGATGATGACCAGCCGGCCGCAGCCCGGGCCGTACTCGCCGGCGTTCCAGTACGCCGACGTCACCTCGCCCGACGTGTTCGTGCCGCCGACGTGTCCGTTGTGCGTCGCGATGTCGGCGGCGCTGAGCTGTCCGGTCGATCCCCACTGCAGGACCCCGGCCGCGGTCCCGAACGGACCGTCGAAGAGCGGGTCGACGCCGTTCGACGGCGTGCCGTTCGAGCTGGCGAACGTCGGGATCCCGAGCGCCTCGCCGATCGGGTCGTAGGTGCTGCTGTCCTGGAACAGGATCAGGTGCCCCCCGCCCTGGAACCATTGCACCACCGCGGCGACGGCGGCCGGGGGCGCGTCGGTGTCCTTCCACCACGACGCGACGAACGCGTCGAGCGGCGCGAGGGTGCCGGCGTCGATCGTCGACAGGTTCGCGGTCTGGATCACGATCGGCACCGGTCCGGCGCCGAAGTTCGAGACGTCGGTGAGCGCGTTCCGGAACGGCAGGACGTTGGTCCCGCCGTCCCACGACCAGGTCGTGCTCGACGAGGTGAGGGACGCGGCCGGTCCCCCGATCACGAACTGCCCCTCGGCCGGAGCGCTCGACAGGAAGACGCCGACTCCGACCGTCAGCATCCGGGCGAGAAACGCGACGCGCATGGGATCTCCTTCCGCGGCCCGCGGCACCAGTCCTTCCGCTCCCATGGTACGGGAACGGCGAGCGGATGATGGACGGGACAGGGCAGCGCCCCCTCAATCCTCCTCGGACCGCCCGGCGCCGTCGTCCCGGTCCGGGTCCGGGTCCGGGGCCGGGGCCGGGGCCGGCTCCGGACGGCCCCCGGGCGCCTCGGAGGCCTCCCCGGCGGCGGCGGCTCGCGTCCGCGCCTCGACGTACAGCTTCTCGGTCGGATACGCGAACTCGATGCCCGCCGCCCCGAACCGCTCGAGCAGCGCGAGGTTCAACTCGCCGTCCCGCCGCTTCGCCTCCCAGAAGTCGTCGGTGCCGTGGTGCACCTCCACCACGATCCGCAGCGAGTGCTCCCCGAACTCCTCGAACGCGACCCGGTCACCGTGCGCCGGCGAGAGGTCGTCCCGATCGTCGAGGACGGCGCGCACGATCTCGAGCGCCTCCTTCACCTTCTCCGGCGGCGTCTCGTACACGAGGTCGAGGCGGAAGCGGCGCCGGACGAACGGCCGGTCCGAGACGTTCTCGACCGTCTCGCGGACGATGTCGGCGTTCGGGATCGTGACCCGGTGGCCGTCGAGGGTCCGGAGCTGCGTCGAGCGGAAGCCGATCTCCTCGATCGTCCCGAAGTACCCCTTGAAGACGACGAGGTCGCCGCGCTTGAACGGCCGGTCCCCGTAGATGGTGAACGATCCGAACAGGTTCTTCAGCGAGTCCTGCGCCGCGAGCGACACGCCGAGCGCGACGATCCCGAGGCCGGCGAGGAGCGATCGCACGTCCATGTCGAGCACGACCTCGGTCACGAACAGCGCGAGCACGACGAGCAGGAAGAGGCGCAGGCTCTTCCGGACCAGGTCGACCGCGTCGTCGTCGGCCGTGCCGCGCGTGCGGAGCGCCACCCAGCCGAGGCCGCTCGCGAGGAGGTCGCACAGGTTCCACCCGAGCCAGAACCCCGCGCAGGAGAAGAGGAGCCGGACGATCGTCCAGAGGAAGTCGGCCGCGGGGACCGGCACCCAGACGAACGTCAACCCGACGGCGACGCCGACCGTCGCCGCGCCGAAGTAGAGCGGCCCGCGGAGGGCGTCGACGACGCGGCGCACCGGGAACCGGACGCGGTCCGCGAGCGGGCCGCTCAGCAACCGCAGCAGGCCGACCACCGAGCCGGCCGCGACGATGCCTCCCACGATGCTGAGGAGGAGCAGCAGCCAGCGGTGGAGCGGGTTCCGGACGACGAGCGTGTACTCGAACAGCCGGGAGACGTACGAGATCGAGTCGTCCGACTCCTCGGGCGCGGGCGGCGGTTCGGCCCCCTTGGCGCGAGCGTCGAGCGCCTCCTCCAGCGACGCCAGCGCGCTCTCTCGCGCGTCCGCGAACGCCTTGGTCACCTCGTCGAGCGTGAGCGCGCCGTCCCCCTGCAGCTCGCGCACGAGCTCGGTCAGCGTCTTCCGGAACCGGTCGGTCGCGGCGCTCGCCAGCTCGCCGGCCGCGGCCGCGCCGAGCTCCGGGCTGCCGTCGGCCATCCGTTCCGCCTCGGCCCGGGCCGCCTCGGAGAACGATCGGACCGCGGTCGCGATCGACTCGTCGCCGTCGACTCGCTGCGCGGGCGCCGACTCTCCCTGTTCGAGGATCTTCGACGTCTGCGCCGGCGCCGAGGACGCGACGGCGCCCGCGACCGACAGCGAGACGAGGAGCAGCCGGAGCGCGAAGTGCGCGCGTCCGGACCGACGGCGGCGCCGCACCGACTCAGTCGCCGGTCGAGGCCGAGGCGTCCGCCGACCACTCCGTCCGCGGGCGCGGCTCGTAGAAGAGCGTCCCGGCCCCCGCCTCGAGGTTGAAGAGCCGCCCCCGCAGCCCGAGCACGCCGACGTCGAGGCCGAGGACCGGCCAGATGTCGATCGCGGCGATCTCGCCGGTGTGCTTCCCGCCGCGGAAGAGGTGGGCGGAGAGGATGGCGCCGTCGTACTCCGGGAGGCTCCCGATCGTGCCGAACGCGTTCCCCCAGCCCTGCCACCGGAACTCCGGCGGCTCGGCGTCGCTGCCGATGCGGAACGAGACGCAGCCGCCGAGCACGACGGCGACGAGGAGCAGGACGGAGAAGCGGACCATCGGGGGACCTCCGGTGACGGGGGAACGATCGGAGAGCACGTACGATCGTAGAGACTCCCGCGGATCTCTCGTGTGTCCGCCGGCGCGACGACCGGAGCGCGCGGGCGCGATCCGGTCGGGCTTCCGGTCCCCGAGCCGCTCGGGTTCGAACGGCCGGCCCTCCCGTGGACTCCCCCGGCGCTCCGTCCGCCGGGTACCATGCCCCGGATGTCCGACGTGACGACCCTCCTGCGGCGGCTCGACGAGGGCGACCGCGACGCGTTCCATGACCTCGTGCCGCTGGTCTACGCCGAGCTCCGCCGGATCGCCGACGCGCAGATGGCCCGTCAGGCCGGCGACCACACGCTGCAGCCGACCGCCCTGGTGAACGAGGCGTTCCTGAAGCTCGCGGGGCCGGGAGACGCGTCGTTCGAGAGCAAGAGCCACTTCCTCGCCGCCGCCGCCCGCGCGATGCGGACGGTGCTGATCGACCACGCCCGGGCGAAGGCGACCGCGAAGCGGACCGGCACGCGCGAGGCGCTGGTCCTCGAGGGGCTCCCGATCCCGGTCGCCGCCACCCCGGAGCGCCTCCTCGCGCTCGACGAGGAGCTCGGGCGCCTCGCCGAGCTCGACGAGCCCCTGGCGCGGATCGTCGAGCTCCGCTTCTTCGGCGGACTCTCGGTCGAGGAGGCGGCGCACGTCCTCGAGGTCTCGACGCAGTCGATCGTCCGGGGCTGGCGCACCGCCCGGGCGTGGCTCGCCGCGCGCCTGCCGTAGCCGCCCGTCGGCGACCCGGCCGGTCAGTCGTCGCCGTCGGCCTGGTCGAACCGGGCCCGGATCTGCTGCGCGGTGAGGATCGCCGGGTGGTCGGGCGGGTAGTGGTCGACCGCCGCCGCGAGCCAGAGGTCGAGATGCACGCGCGCCTCGTCGCTCCGCCCCGCGCGGCGCAGCCCCTCGGCGTAGATCAGCCGGTGCGTCGACCACCGGATCGGTCCGTCCGGAAGCTCCCGATCGAGGCGGAACGCCGCGTCGTAGTGCGCGAGCCCCTCTTCCTCGCGGTCGCAGTGGATCAGCGCGTTGGCGAGGTTCACCCGGATCACGAGCGCGTTGTTGTGGTCCTCTCCGTACAGCGCGGAGACCTCCTCCAACCCGCGCTCGAACACCCCGACCGCCTCGCCCGCCCGCTCCCGGGAGAGGAGGAAGCCGGCGTACTGGTTCGAGAAGTTCGGCAAGACCCTCGCGGCGTTCGGGAGCCGGCGGAGCCCGCGCTCGACCTCGAGGAACAGCTCCTCCGCCTCCTCCGCGTGCCCCGCCAGGCCGAGCTGCGACGCGAGCGTGAGGGTGGCGGCGAGGACGCGAGGGTCGACGTCCCCGTAGAGCGAGCGGCGCGCCTCCATCGCCTCGCGCGCGATCGCGAGCGCCTCCTCCACTCGCCCGACCTCGAACAGCACGATCGCGAGGTTCAGCCGGTGCGCCGTCGTCGTCTCGTGGTCCGGGCCGAACGTTCGGCGCACGTGCGGGAGGAGCTCCTCGTACCGCTCGAGCGCCCGTTCGTACCGCCCCCGCTGCGCGTCGAGCCGGGCGAGCGTCGAGAGCATCGCGACGTGGTCCGCCGAGAACGGACCGCGCTCGGACTCCACCCACTCCGTCGCGCGGAGGAGGTGCCCCTCCGCCTCGTCGAACCGTCCGAGCGCGAGGTACGCCTCGCCGATGGTGTCGTGGAGCATCGCGGCCTCCGCCGACCGCTCGTCGAACCGGAGCCCGAGTTCGCCCGCCGCCCAGTCGAGGAGCTCGCGCACCGTCGGTTCGGGCCCCTGCGCCACCTCCGGCCGGGCGAGCGTCAGCATGTCGGCGAGGAACTGCGACACGCGACCGCGCGACGCCGCCTCCGCCTCGGCCCGCTCGAACTGGTCGAGCGACACGGCGGCGCCGACGACGACCGCGACCACCACCGCCGCGCCGAGCGCGACCACCGCTCGGTTCCGCCGGACGAACTTCCGCAGCCGGTAGATCGGACCGGGGGGACCGGCCGCGACCGGGAGGTCCTCGAGATGGCGACGGACGTCCTCGGCGAGCGCGGCGGGCGAAGCGTAGCGGCGCTCCGGGTCCTTCTCGAGCGCGCGGAGGCAGATCCACTCGAGGTCCCCGCGGAGCGTCGGGTCGACCTCTCCCGGCCGGGTCGGTCGATCGTCCCGGATCGCCGCCACCGCCTCTCCGAGCGAGCGCCCGTCGAGTCCGATCGGCTTCCGTCCGCAGAGGAGCTCGTACAGCACGACGCCGAGCGCGTAGACGTCGGTCCGGACGTCGACCTCGTCGCTCGGCCCGGCGACCTGCTCCGGGCTCATGTACGCGAGCGTCCCCATCAACTCGCCGGCCGACGTCCGCGGCGCGGTCACCTCCGGGTCGAGCGCCCGCGCCACGCCGAAGTCGATCACCTTCGGGTTCCCCTCGCCGTCCACGAGGAGGTTCTGCGGCTTCAGGTCCCGATGGAGCACGCCGCGGTCGTGACCGTGCTGGACCGCGTCGCAGATCTCTCGGAACCGATGCAGCAGGGCGGAGCGCGGCGGCCGCTCCCGCTCGACCCACTCCCGGATCGTCCGCGCCCCCTCGACGTACTCCATGGCGAAG
Organism: bacterium; assembly: GCA_030428825.1. Lineage (GTDB taxonomy): Bacteria > Planctomycetota > B15-G4 > B15-G4 > JADJEK01 > JAUIEL01. The sequence goes on along the minus strand of JAUIEL010000285.1, from coordinate 1,935 downwards.
TACGGCGTCGGCCCCTCCGCCTCCGAACGGAACGTCCCGACCGCGTAGACCCGGGCGATCGCCGGGTGCTCGAGTCGGGCGAGGAGTCGAGATTCCCACCGGAACCGTTCGCGCGCCTCCTCCGAGGCGAACGAATCGCGCAACGTCTTCAGCGCCACGACCCGACGCGGCTCTTCCTGCTCCGCCTCGAACACGGTCCCCATGCCGCCCGAGCCGATGACCCGCCGGATCGTGAACTCCCCGATCCGCCGACCGACGACCCGATTCTCGACCTTCGACTCCCGCGCCTCGTCGAGCGCCCGGACCCAGGAGTCGAGCAGCTCGTCCCCCCCCTCCTCCGCCTCGAGCAGCGCGGCGACCTCCTCGAACAGGTCGTCGTCCCCTTCCGTCCGGAGACGGGCGACGCGGAGCGCCTCCTCGCGAGGCAGCCCCTCGACCTCCTCGAAGATCGCGCGCACCCGCGCGAAGCGATCGGTGTCCATGGCTGCGCCTCCGGCCGCGGATCGAAGGGGACCGGTTTAGCACGGGGAGAGGAAGGAAGGAGCGGAAGGAAAGGAAGGAGAGGAACGAGAGGAACGAGAGGGCGTAGACGCGGAGGTTCGGCGTCGGCGCCGGGACACGAGACTTGCCCGTCCCATGGGTCCCTACCGGCGGGTCAGCCGCGGAGGAACTCCAGCAGATCTCGGTTGAGCCGATCCTTGTGCGTGTCGGTGAGACCGTGCGGTCCGCCCTCGTAGACGACGAGCCTGCTCCCCTCGATGAGCTGGTGCGCGGCTCGGGCGCAGTCGACCGGGACCACTTGATCGTCGTCACCGTGCAGGATGAGCGTCGGCACGTCGAACCGCTTCAGATCCGATCGGAAGTCCGTCTCCGAGAACGCCCGGATGGAGTCGAACGCGTTCTTGTGGCCCGCCTGCATCCCCTGGCTCCGGAACGAATCGATCAGACCCTGCGACACGATCGCGCCCGGCCGGTTGAAGCCGTAGAACGGACCCGACGCGAGGTCGAGGTAGAGCTGCGAGCGGTTCTCGAGCGACGACCGACGGAGTGCGTCGAACACCTCGACGGGCGTGCCGTCGGGGTTGTCGGGCGTCGCGACCATCAGCGGCGTGACGGCGCCGATCAGCACCACCGCCTTCACTCGACCCGTGCCGTGGCGGCCGATGTAGCGCGCCACCTCGCCGCCGCCGGTGGAGAAGCCGACCAGCGTCACGTCGCGCAGGTCGAGCGTCCGGATCACCGTCGCCAGGTCGTCGGCGTAGTGGTCCATGTCGTTGCCGTCCCAAGGCTGACTGGAGCGGCCGTGTCCGCGGCGGTCGTGCGCGACGACGCGGTAACCCCGATCCGCGAGGAAGAGCATCTGCGATTCCCAGCTGTCCGAGTTCAGCGGCCAGCCGTGGCTGAAGACGACGACGGGGCCGTCCTTCGGACCCCAGACCTTGTGGTAGAGCTGCACGCCGTCGGGCGTCGTGATGGGGCCGGGCCCGCGCCCGGGCGTCGGCACGGCCTCCGCCGTGGGGGCGGCCGACGCGGCCAGGGTGCCGGACGACGTCTGGGCACATCCGAGGAGGCCGGCGGCCGAGGCGCCGACGAGGACCAGGATCGAGGATCGAAACGACATGACGTGTGTCTCCTGCTCCGGCGGACCGGGGCGGTGATGAGGATTCGAAACTAGGTCGTCGGCACGGTGCCTCCGTCGATCACGTGGTCGGCCCCGTGGATCGACGCGGCGCGGTCGGAGGCGAGGAACGCCACGAGCTCGGCGACCTCCTCGGGGAACGCGGGCCGCCCGATCGGGATCCCGCCGATCCCGTCGACGATGACCTGGCGCGCCGCGGCTTCGTCGATCTCCCGGCTCCCGGCGAGCCGATGGATCAAGTCGCGGGCGGCGGGCGTCTCGACGAAGCCCGGTGACACGGTGTTGACCCGCACGCC
>JAUIEL010000939.1 GCA_030428825.1 bacterium | reverse complement strand
TCACGATCCCGACCGGGACGGCCATCGTGGCCCACGACGTCGCGACCGGCGCGATCCGCTGGCAGACGCAGCTCCCCGCGAGCTTCCCCGACTCGTGGCGCAGCCGCGTGAACGGGTTCGAGGGCGGGCTCGTGTACGCGACGCGCTCCGGGAACACGAACGCCGAGTTCCTCTACGCGCTGAGTCCCGTCGACGGTTCGATCGTCTGGAAGTCGCAGGACCTGATCACCGAGTCGAGCACCGAGAGCCTGACGTACGCGCCGAACGGCGACCCGATCACGACCGGCGAGGTCGGCGGGCAGACCGTGCTGCTCCGGATCGATCGGACCAACGGGCAGACCGTCTGGTCGGCGTCGCGGACCTGCCCGACGAGCGGCGGGTGCGACGCGGCGGTGTTCGGCGGACGGGTCTACGTCTTCGAGGCGGGCGGGTTCGGGGGCGGGCCGCCGATCACCGCGTTCGACGTCGCGACCGGGCAGCGCCTCTACTCGTCCCCGCCGATCACCCAGGGGTTCGCCCAGCAGCTCGGGCCGTTCGTCGGTCCGGACGGGACGGTCTACGCGCCGCGCACCCAGAACAACGCGGCGACCGACTTCCTGGTCGCGTTGACCGACACCGGGAGCGCGTTGGTGCCGAAGTGGCAGGTGCCGATCGGGTACGTCCCGTTCGCCTCGCACGCGGTCGGCCCGGACGGCTCGGTCTACGCGTTCGACCCGTCGCTCGCGCTGGTGCGGCTCGACCCGGCGACGGGGAACGTCGTCGACACGACCGGGCCGCTCCCGGTCGACTTCCCCGCCCAGCCGCGCCTCGCGGTCGACGCCTCGGGGAAGCTCTTCCTGACCAACGGCGGCTTCGGGCAGGGACGCCTGACGGTCTTCACGCCCGACCTGAAGGAGATCTGGTCGGAGACGGTCCCGAACGTCAACGTCGGCGGGCCGGTCCTCGCCGAGGACGGGACGCTGATCGTCTGCGGCGTCGGCACCGACGTGCGGGCGTATCGCGAGGCGTGCGCGGGGTACTGGACGGCGTACGGCGACGGATGCGTCGACGGCGCGGGCGCGGTCGCGACGCTCGGCCTGACCGGCTGCCCGACGCCGGGCGGCGCGGTGACCGTCGACCTCGGCGGGGCGGCGCCGGGAGCGCTCGCGCTGCTCCTGCTCGGCCTCGGCGACGGCGCGGCGGCGTTCGACGCGACGTGCTCGATCGAGGTCGTCCCGGTCCTCCCGTCGGTGCTCGCGTTCACGGTCCCCGGGACCGGCGCGGCGTCCCTCCCCGCGACCGTCCCCGCGGGCCTCCCCCCGGTCGACGTGAACCTCCAGATCCTGATCGGCGACCCGAACGCGCCGGCCGGCACGTCGGCGACGCGGGCGGTGCGAGTGCACGTGGAATAGGAACGCGTTCGGGAGAGGTCTGCGCGTTCGCCACGGCGGCGGCCGGAGGAGGGATGAGCTCTCCGACCCGCTCACGTCCTCGCGCGATGCGTAGGGCGTGGTCTCCGCGAAGGGACGAGTCGCGCTGCGGGGTCGCTCTCGGAGCCTCATCCCTCCTCCGGCCCCGCCTCGCCCGCTCCGGACTTCCTCACC
>JAUIEL010000284.1 GCA_030428825.1 bacterium | reverse complement strand
CCGCGGTGAGCGTCCACGCGCGACGAGACGCGGACGCTCACCACAGGCGGCGCGCCGCGGGGGCGAGCGCGCGCGCGGGGAGGGTCGACGTCGCGCGTCGCGGCGCCGGCCCGCGGACCTGAAGCGAACGCGCCGCACAGCGTTCGAAACGACGTTCTTTGAGGTCGTTCGCGTGATCCGCTACAGATCACAGGGACATGTCTAAATAGACATGTGTTGGCGCCCTTGAAGAACTCGATCACCACCCTCGACCTGACGCGCCTCTACGAGAACGTCGTCGCGATGGTGAAGAAGATCTCCCCGTACGCCCACACGGTGATGGAGACGTGGCTCGCGTCGGTCGAGGACGAGTACGGGATCGCGCTGCGCGACGCGGTGCTCGGGAACTTCGCGCCGCTGATGGTCGAGTTCGTCGGCTATCCCGAGGCGTCGATCGCCGGGGAGGACGACTCGCCGACCCAGGCGTACGTGATCCGCGTACGCGACCCGCAGGGGCTCGAGGAGTCGCTCGCCGAGCTGGCGGAGTTCGTCGGCGACGAGGAGCCGACCGAGTTCATGAACGAGCTCGTCTACCGGATCCCGATGCCCGGCGGCATGATGCTCGGCGGCGGCAAGGAGGCGTTCCTCGCGTACGCGGTGGTCGAGAACGACCTCGTCGTGTCGGTCGGGGAGGCGCGGATGGTCGAGAACCTGATCTCGCACATCAAGAACCCGGGCGAGTCGGTGCTCGAGAACTCGAGCCTGATGGCGGCGCTCGACGACCTCCCGGACGAGGACTGCGTGGGGCTCGGCTTCGCGGACATCGCCGACGTCCTGACGAACGCGATCCGCGGCGGGGAGATGGGGCTGTTCATGGAGGCGAGCCGCGAGCGCGACGCCGGTCGCCGGTCGCGGCTGGAGCGGGCGCGGAAGACCCTCGACGAGCTCCCCGACGTCGGCGACCTCCACTACCTCATGGTCTCGAAGTCGTACCGCACGCCCGAGTCGTACCTCTATCGCGTCCTGATCCGCCGCGACACGGAACAGCCCTGAAGGACCGCCCGATGATCCGTCCCGCGCCCGCGCTCGTCCTCCTCGTCTCCGTCCTCGCCTCGCCCGCCGCGGGGTTCGACCCTCCGTTCCGCCTCGGCGGTCCGCTCGTCAACCGGCTCGACTGGAGCGCGCGCGGCCTCGCCGCGGGCGACGTCGACGGCGACGGACGCCGCGACCTCGTGGTGGTGAACAACGACAGCGCCCGCGTCGACCTGTTGCTGCAGCGGACGCCGGAGGAGATGCGCGAGGCCGCGAAGCGGAAGCTCGGATCGTCGCGGTGGGAGCCGGTCCTCGAGAGCGCGCCGTTCCTGAAGGAGAGCGTCCCGACCGGCGACTACATGTACGACCTCGCGGTGCTCGACGTGAACGGCGACGGCCGGAGCGACCTCGTCTACACCGGGAAGCGGGACCGGATCGCGGTGAAGCTGCAGACCGCGCCGGGCGAGTGGGAGGACGAGTGGACCTACGACCGCGACGAGCCGAACGCGAACGTCGGTTCGCTCGCCGTCGCGGACGTCGACGGCGACGGCGCGGACGACCTGGTCGCGCTGTCGAAGCGGGCGATCCTCGTCTTCCGGCTCGGCGGGCCGCGGACGGCGCTCCCCGCGCCGGCCGACTACCGCGTCAGCGAGGAGAACCCGCAGCGGCTCGGCGTCGTCGACCTGAACGGCGACGGACGGCGCGACCTCGCGTACGTCGCGCAGGCGAGCGACCGGGCGCTCCGCGTCCGGTACCAGGACGCGGACGGCGGGTTCGGTCCCGAATTCGCCGTCCCGGTCGAGGTCGGGGCCGCCGACTGGGCGGTGCTCGGCGCCGGCGGGTCCGCGCGGCTGGTGACCGTGAAGCGGACGCGTTCGGAGCTGCAGGTCGAACCGCTCGGGGCGACGCCCGGGAGCGAGGCGCGGCGCCGCTCGCTCGCGATCCGGAACCACCCCGTCCCGAAGGCGGGCGTGAACGAGGCGCTCTACGCGGTCGGGGACTTCGACGGGGACGGCCGGCGCGACGTGATCGTCGCCGACCCGGACGGGGCGGCGGTCCACTTCTGGCGTCAGGGCGCGGACGGCGAGCTCGCCCCGCCGGTGGCGTTCCCGTCCCTGAACGGCATCACGTCGATCGCCGCCCATCGGACGTCCGGGGCGGATCGGGACGGCGTGCTCGTCTGCAGCGAGAAGGAGGGGATGGTCGGGCTGTCGCGCCTGAACGAGGGCGGACGACTCGGGTTCCCGGTGAACGTCGACGTCCCGGGGCAACCGCTCGTGGCGGCGGCGGCCGACCTCGACGGCGACGGCACGGACGAGCTGCTGGTCGCGGCGAAGGACGGCCGACGGTTCAGCGTCGAGGTGCTGCGCGCCGACGGAGAGACCTGGAAGGCGGAGCGGCCGGTGAAGCTCGGCGCGATCAAGCGCGACCCGGCGGCGCTGGTCGCCGAGGACGTCGACGGCGACGGCGGGCCGGACCTCGTGCTGTTCATCCCCCGCGAGCCGGCGCGGATCCTGTTGAAGCGGAAGGGGGTCGAGTTCGAGGAGGCGGCGGAGGACGACTCGGTCCGGACGAGCCAGCTCGAGGGGGTGCTCCGCGACCGGTTCGGGCTCGGCGACTTCGACCGCGACGGTGAGCGCGAGCTGCTCGTGTCGGGGAAGGGGTTCGTGCGCGCGTACCGGGTCACGAAGGGCGGCGGGCTGACGATCGTCGACCAGGCGAACGCGCGGAGCAGCCAGGACGAGCTGACCGGCCCGCTGCTGTTCGACGTCGACTCGGACGGCGAGGAGGAGCTGCTGGCGTTCCACGCCGAGGAGGAGGCGGCGCAGGTGTTCGAGCGCGAGGCGTCCGGGCTCTGGTCGTACCGCGAGTCGCTCGGGCTGGCGCCGCTCGCCCTCAACCGCGTCGAGGCGCGCGACCTCGGCGGCCGCGCGGGGATCCGGCTCCTCTACTTCGGGAAGGACCGCTTCTGGTCGGTCCCGCCGATCGCCGTCGAGCCGGGCGGCGGGGCCGGGCGTTCGAGCTACCGGACCGACCTGGACGAGGTCCGCTTCACCGGCTTCGCGGTCGGCGACCTGAACCACGACGGCTCGGCCGACCTCGCCGCGCTCGACGCGACGAAGCACGTGTTGGAGATCGTCGCCGCGGACGCCGACGGCGCGTGGCGCAGCGAGCTCTTCTTCACCGTGTTCGAGAAGAACCCGTTCAGCCGCTCGAACCGCGGCGGTCCGCTCGAGCCGCGCGAGATGCTGATCGGCGACTTCACGAACGACGGGCGGGACGACCTCGCCTTCCTCTGCCACGACCGCCTCCTCCTCTATCCGCAGCCGCGGGACGGAGGAGAGGCGCGCGAGGCGGAGGGGAGCGAGTGACGGGCGAGACGCTGCTCGCCCGGCGGAAGTCGCTGGTCGTCGGCGCGCTCCTGCTCGCCGCCGGCGGACTGTTCGCGGCGCGGGAGATGCCCCGCCGGCTCGAGCCGACGGTCGACCCGGCGCTGGCGGCGGTCGAGGCGACCCTCCCGGGAGTCTCCGCGCGCGAGCTGGAGGAGGTCCTGACGGTCCGGATCGAGGAGGCGCTCCTCGAGCTGCCGGCGGTGCGCGGCGTCCGGGGGCGTACCCGGGACGGCGCGGCGCTCCTCACCGTCGAGCTCGCGCGGGACGGCGCGGCGGCGCGCGCGGACGCCCTCCTCACGATCGACGAGCGGCTCGAGCGGCTGCGGGAGGAGTTCGCGGAGAGCTTCGTCGGGCTGAAGGGGCCGCACCTGCGGCGACTCGACGACCCGCTCGCGGAGGCGGTCCTCGTCGTCGCCGCCGAGGGGGACGACGTGGCCGCCGCGGTCGACGCGGGGGAGCGCCTGGCGCGGGAGCTGCGACGGCGACGCGAGGTCGCGGCGGTCGAGGTGATCGGTCGGCCGCGGGAGGCGATCCGCCTGACGTACGACGACCGCGACCTGGTCGACACCGGCGTCACGCCGCTCGAGCTGCGGGAGCTCCTCCGCGCGCACCACCTGACCGCGCCGGGGACGTACTGGTCGGAGGACGGGCGGATCGTCCCGCTCGAGGCGCGCTCGCGGCTCGACGGACGGGCGGCCCTCGAGGCGCTGGAGATCCGCGATCCCGCGGACGGCGACCCGGTGGCGGTGTCGCGCCTCCTCGACGTGGAGACGGTCGAGCTCCGCCCGGTGCTCGAGCGGGTGCGCGCCGGTCGGCGTCCGGCGGTCGCGCTGGCCGCGACGAGGTCCGCCGACGCGTCGCTCGAGGCGTTCGGCGCCGCGGTCCGGGCCGCGGCGACCGGATTCTCGTCTCCCGCGGCGAAGGCGGAGGTGGTGGCGCTGCAGGCGGACGCCGTCCGCGACGAGGTCGACGGGTTCGACGCCGCGCTCGGTCAGAGCTTCGTCCTGATCCTGGTCCTCCTCGTGCTCCTGCTCGGGCTCCGCGCCGGCGCGGCGGTCGCGCTGCTGGTCCCGGCGGTCGTCCTGACCTCGGTCGGGCTGCTGTCGCTCGGCGGGGTGTCCCTCGACGTCGTGACGCTGTCGAGCCTCGTCCTGGTGCTCGGACTCCTCGTCGACAACCACGTCGTGATGGCCGAGCGGGTCCAGCGTCACGGCGAGGAGGGGCTCGAGCGGTCGGCCGCGGTCGGCCGGGCGATCTCCGCGCTGAAGGGGCCGCTGGCCGCGGCGTCGGCGACGACGGCGCTCGGATTCCTCCCGGTCGCGCGGACCGACGACGTGATCGGCGACTACGTCCGGTCCCTCTTCTGGGTCGTCCTCGCGACGCTCGCCGTGTCGCTCGTCTTCGCGTTCACGGTCACTCCGGTCCTCGTGCGCGGCGTCCCGCGCGCCACGGCGGGGCGGCCCGGCCTCGCGGAGCGGACGTACCGTCGCCTGCTCGGCGTCTCGGTCCGGGCGCCGAGCCTCGCCTTCCTGGTGGTGCTCGTCCTCGGCGCGATCGGCTGGCGGACGTTCGTCGAGGCGGACCGGATCTTCTTCCCCGCGTCGGCGCGTCCCCTCTGGTCGATCGAGATCGAGCGCCCGGCCGGCGACACGCTCGACCGGACCGCGGAGACGCTGGCGTCGCTCGAGGCGCGGCTCGACGAGGAGCGGGCGGCGCCGGACGGCGCGCTGGCGGGGGCGGTCTCGTTCCTCGGTCGCTCGGCGCCGCGGTTCCAGGCGAGCCTCCCGGTCGTCCGGATGTCCCCGCACACCGCGCACGTCCTCCTCCGCCTCGATCCCGACCGCGACCCCTCGCGGCTCGAGCGGACGCTCCGGGACTGGATCGCGTCGACGTCGACCGAGGCGCGGGTGCGGCTCCGTCCGGTCCGGCTCGGCGCGGAGCTCGAGTGGCCGGTCGAGATCGAGCTGCGCGGGGAGGACGAGGAGACGCTCCGGCGGGCGGCGGACGACGTGGCGGCGCGGGTCGAGGCCCGCGGCGGGGCGTGGGTCCACGACGACTGGGGGGCGCCGATCCGGAAGCGGAGCGTGTCGCTCGACCGGGTCGCGCTGGCCGAACGCGACCTGACGGCCGCGGACGTCACCGCGGCGATCCACACCGCGGTCGTCGGGCTGCCGGTGTTCGACCTTCCCGACGGGCGGGGCGGACGGCGGCCGGTGCTCTTGCGCGCGCGGAGCGATCGGGACGATCGGGAGGAGGCGCTGGAGGACGCGTACGTCTGGCCGGCGAAGGGGGACCCGGCGGTCCTGTACGAGGTGGCGAAGGTCGAGGAACACCTGGCATCGCCGGTCCGCGCGCGCCGCGACGGCCGGCCGGCGATCACCGTCCTCGCGGACGCGCCGGACGAGGGGCGCGGGCTCCGGCTCGAGGAGGAGGTGGCGGGGGAGCTCGGCGAGGTCGAGGCGGCGTTCCCGGGTGTCGACGCGGCGGTCCGCGGGATCTCCGCCTCCGCCGAGCGGGCGAACCGCGCGCTCCTCGACGAGGTGCCGCTGGCGCTGCTCCTCGTGCTGGTGCTGCTGCTCCTGCAGTCGCAGTCGATCCGCGAGACGCTCCTGACGCTCCTGACGATCCCGGTCTCGTTCGCGGGCGTCGCGTTCGGTCTCGGCGTGACCGGCGAACCGTTCAGCTTCATGACGCTGGTCGGGATGACCGCGCTCGCGGGGATCGTGGTGAACAACGCGATCGTGCTGCTGGCGAGCGTGCGCGCGAGGCTCCGGGAGGCGGCGCCCGCGGACGATCGCCGCGCCCTCCTCGTCGACGCCGCGGCGGAGCGGCTGCGTCCGATCCTGCTGACGACGTTCTGCGCGCTCGCGAGCATGGTCGTCCTCCACCGATCGGGCGGACCGATGTGGCAGCCGCTCGCCACCGCGACCATCAGCGGGCTCGTCGTCTCGACCGTCGTCGTCCTGCTCGTCGTCCCGGCGCTCTACGCCGGCCTCTTCCGGGTCGGCGGGCCCGGCGCCGAGGCGGGGCGGTGATCGGCGCGCTCGGCCTCGTCCTCGCGTTCGCCGTCGCGACCGACGCCGCGGACGACCGGCCGCCGAACGTGGTGCTGATCGTGACCGACGACCAGGGGACGGTCGACCTGAACGCGTAGGGCCGCGCGGACCTCGTCACGCCGCACCTCGACTCGATCTGCCGGCGGGGCGTCCGGTTCACGCAGTTCTACGCGGCGGCGCCGGTCTGCTCGCCGTCGCGCGCCGCGCTCCTGACGGGGCGGGTCCCGCACCGCGCCGGGGTCTCCGGGAACGTCGCCCACCGGCCGGACGCGAAGGGGCTGCCGGCGGAAGAGGTCACGATGGCCGAGATGTTCCGGGCCGCCGGCTACGCGACCGCGATCGTGGGGAAGTGGCACCTCGGCCACGCTCCGGACGAGCGGCCGCGCGCGCAGGGGTTCGAGCGGTCGTTCGTGCACCGCGGCGGGTGCATCGACAACTGGTCGCACTTCTTCTACTGGCAGGGACCGAACCGACACGACCTGCACCGCAACGGCGAGGAGGTGTTCCACGACGGCGAGTTCTTCCCCGACCTCATGGTGCGCGAGGCGGCCGAGTTCATGACCGCGAACCAGGACTCGCCCTTCTTCATCTACTTCGCGATCAACTGCCCGCACTACCCCTACCAAGGCGAGCCACACTGGCTCGAGCACTACGGGGAGACGCCGCACCCCCGCCGGCTCTACAACGCCTTCATGTCGACGATCGACGCCCGCATCGGCGACCTGATGCGCCACCTCGACGAGCTCGGGCTCCGCGGCGACACGGTGGTCGTCTTCCAATCTGACCACGGGCATTCGACCGAGGAGCGCGCGCATTTCGGCGGCGGCAGCTCCGGCCCCTACCGCGGTGCGAAGTTCAGCCTGTTCGAGGGCGGCATCCGCGTGCCGGCGGTGATCTCCTGGCCGGGCGAGCTGCCGGAGGGCGAGGTCTGTGACGAGCTCGCCCACTCCTGTGACTGGCTGCCGACGCTCGCGGCGCTCGCGGGCATCGGCTTGTTGGAGCAGCCCGGCGGCATCGACGGGATCAGCCTCGCGCCGCTCCTCCGGGGCGAGACCGACGCGACGCCGCACGAGCTCGTCCACTGGCAGACCGGCACCGGCGAGCGGGCGCAGTGGGCGGTGCGCGACGGCGACTGGAAGCTGATCGGCAACGCCCGCGACACCAGCAACCCGCCTGTCCCCGGCGCCGCCAAGCCGCAGCGCGGCCTGTTCCTCGCCAACTTGGCCGAAGACATCGGCGAGCGCCGCAACTACCTCGGAGCCGAACCCGAGCGCGCCGAGCGGCTGCTCGAAGCGCACCGTCGCTGGGCCGCCTCGGCGACCGAGTGAGACCCAACGCCGCCGGCGACGTTGGCAATGCGGGAGGAAAACGCGTATCGGCGCCTGGAAGCCCTAGCCCGGATCGATCACCACATGAGTGGCGCCTATTTAAGGGGAGTGCCGGAGGCACGAGAGAAGGTAGCGCGGAGTGGAGCGCCAGCGGAACTCCGGGGAACCGGGAAGCGTAGCGATCCGCCCCGGCAGGGGCGGGAGAAGCCTCGGCAAAGCGATGCAGCTCCTCATCCAAGCGCCAGCGCCCGGAAGCCCTGGAGGGCGGACCTCCGTGTCCGCCGTCGCGATTCGGAGCGGGCGTGATGCGAAGACGCCGGGACCAAGACGCCGGGCGGTGCTCGGTCTCGGGGTTGACGGCCCGGCGCCCTACCGTTCGCCCCTTCCCCTACTCGAGGACCGACAGCCGGAAGCCCTGCTCTCCCTCACCAATCGGCACGGTGAATTCGCCCCTGCCGTCGAAGCCCGCCAAGATCGAGTCGTCGATCTCCCCCCACTGCGCGAG
>JAUIEL010000283.1 GCA_030428825.1 bacterium | reverse complement strand
CTGCGTCCTGGTCGCGCTCCTCGCCGCGGCGTTCCTGCGCACGATCGTCGCCGGGCGCCCCGCCGCCGGCGAGTTCGCCACGGCGACCGCCCGGTGGCTCGCGCCGGCCGCGCTCGTGACCGCCCTCTCCGTCGCGCTCGGCGCCGCTCCGTCGGCCGTCCCGATCGCCGTCGCGTCCGGGCTCGGCCTCCTCCCCGCGCTCTTCACCGTCCGCGCCCACCTGAAGGCGAGCGCGCTCGAGCCGCTCCCCGCGGCCCTCCCCGCGCTCGCCGCCGTCGCGCTCGCCGTCTCGGCCTGGGCCGCGGCCGGCTGGACCTACCGCTTCCACGAGGAGGAGCGGCGGGACGAGGAGCGCGCGATCCGAGCCCCCGCCCCGCGGCCGTGGACGTTCGACCGGGACGAGGCGCCGCTCGGCCCGGACGACGCGGTCCTGGCGGACGCCTCGTGGCGCGACCTCGACCTCACCGCGCGCGTCTCGATCGAGCCGGGCGGGATCGTCCAGCTCCGCGTCCGCGCCGCCCGGGACGGCAAGCCGTACGGCGTCGCCCTCTTCCTCTCGACCGACCCCCGCTTCGAGAGCGGCTTCTTCGAGGAGGGGCGCGTCCGGTTCTCCCGGATCGGCGCGGCCGCCGGCGCGGTCCCGGCGGGGAGGCCGCTCGACGTCCGGGTCGAGGCCCGCGGGCGGCGGTTCCGCGCCTCGATCGACGACCGGGTGTTCGCGATGGGGAGCTGCCGGCGGCAGGCGTCGGGAGGGGTCACGATCCTCGCGGCCCGAGGTCGGGGGACGCTCCTCGCCGCCCGCGCGGCGCCGGCGCGGGGCGCGGGGCGGGCCGACCCCGCGGGGGCCGCGGACGCGGCGACGGCCGCGGCCCGATCGGACGCGCTCCGCGGCGCCGCCGTCCCCGCGTCGTTCCTCGTGCTGTTCGCCCTCCTCCTCCGACGTCGCGGCCGGGTCCCGTTCTCGCGACCGGTGGCGGGCGGGGCGCTCGCGCTCCTCCCGCTCGCGCTGACCCTCCCCCACCTCTCCCCGAGCGGCCCCCTCGAGCTCGGCCCGCTCGGGGCCGGGCTCGCCTCGTCCGCGGCGCTGCTGCTCCTCCTGCCGACCGTCCAGGCGCCGGCGGTCGGACGTCTCCGCCGCGTCGGCGCCCTGCTCCTCGTCCCGGTCGCCGGCGTCCTCCTCGTCGACGCGCTCCTCGAGCGGGCGTGGCCCCCGACGGCCAACGAGCGGAACGCGATCGCGGTCGACGCGTGGGAAGGCAAGCGTCTCGAGGCGGACCTGATCCATTTCACCCACCCGCTCCTCCGCCGCTGGCACCGTTACCTCGGCGACCATCGGCTGCGCGGCCGCGACGTCCCGCTGGCGCCGCGGAGCGACCTCCCGCGCGTCCTGTTCCTCGGGACCTCGAGCACGTACGGCTATCGCGTGCGCATCCCGTACGGCTTCCACGTCGAGCGGGCGCTGGCGAGGGACGGACGGCCGGCCGAGGTGCTCGTCGGCGCGATCGAGGGGAGCTCGGGCGCGCGGTTGTTCCACGTGCTCCGGAACAGCCTCGCCGAGTACCGCCCGGACGTCGTCTGCCTCTCCCTCGGCTTCAACGACTCGATCGTCCTCGCGCAGGCCGACGAGCGGGCGTACCTCGAACGGGTCACCGCCGACGGCTACCGGCGCGGCCTGCTCGACCGCGTCGCGACGCGGCTCCGGCTCTGGATCGCGTCCCGGAGGCTCGCCTCGGCGATGCGCCGCGCCTCGGCCGAGGCGTTCGACGCGCTCGGCGCCGAGGGAGACCGCCCGGCCGAACGGTTCGAGCGGATCCTCCGCGACTTCGCCGCGTTCACCGCCGAGCGCGGCGTCGATCTCGTCCTGGTGAAGGAGCCGTTCGATCGGTCGCGCATGAGCGGGCTCCGACCGCAGGCGCACTTCGCCGGCCGCTTCCACGCCGCCGCCGACCGCGTGGCGGACGAGTACGGCCTCCGGACCGTCGACCCGGCGCCGTACCTCGCGGCGAACGGTGGCTCGGAGCTGTTCATGGACGCCGTGCACCCGACCGAGCACGGCCACGAGGTGATGGCGAGGGCGATCCTCCCGACGCTCGAGGAAGTCCTCGCCCGTCGGGCCGAACGGGACTGAGCGCGGGCGGCCGGCCCGTCCGCGTCGGTCAGGGGAGCGGGAAGACGTGCTCCTGGGCGTCGTCGGTCGTCACCTCCAGGTCGGACGTGACGCGCCGGAGCTCGCCGAAGTCGAGCTCGAGTCGGTAGCGGCCGGGCGGCGCGTGGACCGCGAGCGTGGCGGTCCCGTCCGGCGCGATCGCGACCGACTCGACGCGGTCGATCGCCGGGACGCCGGACGCGGTCCGGAGCCGCACCGTCGCCGCGGCGCGACGCGGCCGGTCCGCGCGCGACGGCGACGTCACCGCCGCCCGGAGGACGACGGCGCGCGACGCCCGGAGCGTCCAGTCGAGATCGGCGTTCTCCCCGGCCGCGAGGTCGACCGCCCGGACGTTCCCGTCGAAGACGAACGCGCCCGGACCGGACGGCGCCTCGACGGAGACGAACACCGCCCCTCCGGCGCTCCGCGCGTTCTGGTCGAGGTCGTGCTCGGTCCCGCCCGCGTCGCGGTACGCGAGGCGGACCTGACCGGACTGCATCGGGTCGGCGTCGACCCAGCGGAGCCGCAGCCGGACGCGCGCCGGACCGTCGAGCGCCACGCGCGCCGTCGCGCTGCCACCGGCGGGGACGGCCGCCTCCTGCCGACCGAGCCGGTCGCCGTCGCGGACGACGACCCGGTACGTCCCGGCGGGGAGCCCGTCGACCCGGAGCGGACCGGGGGGGACCAGCTCGAACGACTCCGCCTCGTCGCGCCGCGTCGTCGGCGACCACCGGCGGACGTCGACGGCGATCGGCGCGTCGGACTCCCGCCCCGCCGCCTCCCCCTCGACCTCGACCACCAGCCGGCCGAGCGCGCGGCGCAGCGCCCTCGCGTCGACCTCGAACGCGATCGGCGGGTCGCCGTCCTTCCACGCGTGCCGCGCGAGCACGATCCCCCGGAAGAGGAGCACGACCTCGCCGGCGAAGAACGGCGGCTGGTCGACGGCGAACGACGCGTCGTCGGCGACGTCCGCCTCGCGCTCGACCTCCGGCTGGCCGAGCGAGTGGTCCGGCACCGCCACGATCGCCGACCGCTCGAGGAACGGCGGCGGCGGAGCGTCCGGGCCGACCCGCCCGAACAGGAAGTCGAGGTCGTCCTTCGGGAGGGGCCTCCCGTCCGGTCCGACGAGGCGCCCCTCGACGCGGGAGGCGCGGAGGGGGCGGAGCACGACGTGACCGTCCTGCACCGGCCCGTCGCGCCGGACGCGCCGGTACCCGTCCTTCATGAAGTCGATCCGGATCGGGTCGCGCTGCTCGGGGATCCCGAACGAGAACCGCCCGTCGGCGCCGGTCTCGGCCGTCGCGACGACCCTCCCGCCGACGCCGCGGAAGCCGGGGACCGACGCGTGGACCGACGCGCCGACGATCGGCTCGCCCCACGGATCGACCACCCGTCCCCACGAGAGGTCGGCGTGCGAGGCGCGGGAGGGCGCCGACCCCTCGGGCGGCCGGAGCGGATCGCGGGGATCCGCCGCGACCTCCTCGTCCCGCGACTCGCCCGCCTCCCCGGTCGGCGCGGCGAACGACGGCGAGGGGGCGTCCGGCGCCGGTCGGGTCGGAGCCGGGTCCGATCGCGGCGCGAGCTCGGCGTCCGGCGCGTCCCCGCCGCCGACCAGCCAGGCCGCCGCCGCCAGCAGGAGCACGACCGCCGCGCCGACCGCGACGCCCCTCACGCGCCCGCCCCGTCGGCGGCCTCGCCGAAGCCGCGGTTCACGATCGGCGAGGCGTGGTGGAGGAGGAGCCGCCACTCGCCGCCGTCGTCCCGCTCGAACAGGTGCGTCGCCAGCGCCTGCGTCGCCGCGGCCGCCGGGTCGTCGCCGCCGCGGATGTTCTCGACGCAGGTCACCCAGGCGAGTCCGTCGCCGAGCACCTCGATCGCGAGGTCGGTGACGTCGAAGGCGATCGAGGTCGTGTGCTTGAAGATGAGGTCCCAGGACATGAGGACGCGCTCGAGCCCGACGATCAGCTCCCACCCCGGATGGACGCAGCGCACCCGGTCGTCGGGCGCCCAGACCGCCGCCATCGCGTCGAGGTCGAGCCGTTCGAACGCCTCGTAGAACGCCCGGTTCGCCCGCGCCACCTCTTTCTGGATCCGATACGAGTCGCTCACGTCTCCCCGTCCGCAGGTCGGGCGCTCATGCCGCCGCGCGGGCGATCACGCGTCCGCCTTCGACACCACGCCGTCGCCGTTCCGGTCGAGACGCCGGAACGCGGCGGCCGGCCCGGGGAACTCCTTGCGCGTCACCTTCCGGTCGCCGTTCAGGTCGTACCGCTCGAGGAACGACGGGTCGAGGACCGCGAACTGCGAGCGCTGGACCGCCTTCAGGGCCCGGTCGAGCTCGTCGCGCGTCACCTTCCCGTCGCGGTCCCGATCCGCGCGCGCCAGCCCCCGCCCCGCCCCGCCGGGGAGCTCCCCCGGGTCGAGCTCGCCGTCCTGGTCCCGGTCGTACCGGCCGAGGAGCGCGTCGACGTCCTGGTTCGCGAACGCCGACAGACCGGCCTCGGGGCGGTGGAACAGCTCGTCGGCGGCGAGCGCCCGGTCGCCGTCGCGGTCGAACCGCGCCAGCCACTTCGCGTCGAGCCGGAACTCCGCCGCGGTGATCGCGCCGTCCCGCGAGCGGTCGAGGTCCTTCATCACGCCCTTCCCCTGGCCGTGGTACTCCTCGTTGAACGGCGGCGTCATCGCGAGGTAGTCCGCCTCGGGGGCGTCGAGCTGCTCGTCGCCGTTCTGGTCCGCGAGCGCGAAGATCCACGCCCGGAACTCCTTCGACTGGATCCGCCCGTCCGCGTTCGCGTCGAACTCGACCACGTCGACGACCTCGCTCCGCTCGGCGAGCGGGCGGAGGACGACGAGCGCGCCGACGTCGAGCTTCCCGTCCTTCATCCGGCGCTCGAGCTCGGAGACGGAGAGGAGGTCGTCGTCGTTCGCGTCGAGCTGGCGGAAGACGTAGCGGTTCCCCTGGAACTTCCGGAACTCCTCGTACGACAACTTCCGGTCGCCGTCCGCGTCGAGCTCCTTCACGATCTCCTTCGGCGTCCTCGCCTCGTCGCCCCGGGCGACGGCGGGGAGCGCGGCCGCGAACAACGCGGCGGCGACGAGCGGGATCCGCTTCGACGGGACCATGTCAGTCTCCTCTCCTCCGGCGCAGCGGCGCCGGCGTGATCGGCCCGACCTGCTCGAACGAGCGCAGGATCGGCGCGCGCAGGATCTTCTCCATCTCGAGGCGCGAGAAGAACCGCGCGCCCTCGTGCGAGATGTCCTTCCAGGGGCTCCCCGCCTCGTCGACCAGGCGATCGAGCCGCATCGTCTCCACCCGGACGCTCCGGGCGCCGCGCAGACCGCCGAACTCGGCGACCAGGGTGGCGTCGTCGACCTTGCTGACGTCGACCGCCTGGAACTCGTCGCCGCCCGCGACGAGCGCGAACTGCTGCAGGAACGGCGGGTTGTAGAGGTGGACGACCTCGACGTCCGCCGCGAACGGGCTGACGTTCACCTGCTCGACCGCCTCGGGGCGGTTCGGCTCGGTGATGCGGACCAGCGTGAGCCGTCCGTTCCGGCGGTTCGACGTGACCGTGGTGACCGCGAGGTAGTCGTTCTCGACCGTCGGGATCGCGCCGTCCGGCGACCCGAGGTCGACCTTGGAGAACGCCGCGACGCTCGTCGTCAGGAGGTCCGCGCTCCGCCCCCGGCCGAACAACGCGCCGTACGAGAGGATCGGCTGCGGATCGTCCGGCCGGGTGACGTCGAGCACCTTCAGGCCGTTCGATCCGCACGCGATCGCGGCGACCACGCGGGTCGACGTCCGCCGCGGCGGGTCGCCCGCGACCGGGCGGCTCGGGAGGAGCGAGAGCGCCAGGCTCGTCGCCTCGTCCGGCCCCTGGTCCTCGATCGTCAGGCCCCGCCGCGCGATCACGTTCGGCTTCGGGACGGCGACGTCGATCACGAACAGCCCGAGCTCGTGGTCGGCGACGTAGAGGTGGGCGCCGTACAGCGCCAGGTCGCGCGCGTCGGGGGTCGCGACCGACGCCACCAGCTTCGCCCGGCGCGGGTCCTTCACGTCGAAGATCTTCACGCCCCCCTTGCCGTCGGCGACGAACAGCCGGTCGGCGGCCAGGGCGGTCGCGCGCGGGTCCTCGGTCCGGATCAACGCCTCTTCCGTCGGGAACGCCGGGTTCCGGAGATCGACCACGACGACGCCGCGCCGCGCCGCGGCGACGAACGCCCGGACCGCGTGCCCCTGCAGCGGCTCGCAGTCGAGGGTGACGTCCCGCACCCCGAGGATCGGCACGGTCGCCACCGGCGCGGAATCGGCGATCGACTTCCGGTTCAGCGCGATCACGTCGAGGCCCCGCGCCGACCCGACGAACGCGAACCCGCGCCCGAGCGAGAAGCTCGAGTCGGGCGAGCCGAGGCCGAGCGCGGTCGGGTTCCGGTGGCAGTCGGCGCAGCCGCGGGCCTCCCGCCGCGTGGTGTGGAGCTGGTGGTGGATCAGGGTCATCCCCGACCGCCCCGCCGCGGTGACCGGCATCACCTGGTCGAGGACGAGCTCGCCGTCCTCGTCGTGCACCGACCCCATCGAGCTGAACCCGACCATGTACGGCGCCACCATCCCCTCGGAGTTCCACCCGAGGTAGAGGCCGCGGAAGGTCGAGAAGACCTTCTCCTGGGTCGTGACGCGGCCGGGCGTCCGCTCGCCGGTCATCATGTCGAGCTGGGTGAACTGCTCGTTCCGGTCGAAGTGGAAGCCGAAGAAGTTCGGGCTCCAACCGCCGTGGCAGGTGTAGCACTCGAGCCGCCCGTGCTCGGCGGTCA
The DNA here is from genome assembly GCA_030428825.1 of bacterium. Classification (GTDB taxonomy): domain Bacteria; phylum Planctomycetota; class B15-G4; order B15-G4; family JADJEK01; genus JAUIEL01. The sequence continues at coordinate 1,349 of JAUIEL010000283.1, read as the reverse complement.
TCGCCTTCGCCGCCTTCGGGTTGTAGTCCTGGTGGCGCGGGTTCACGACGTGCGCGGCCTGCTTCACGACGTGCTTCTCGCCGGTCACCTTCGACGTGAGGACGATCCGCCCGCCGTCGCGCGACAGGTTCTCGATCCGGTTCCCGCGCGAGGAGAGGCCGGTGGCGGTCTCGGTGATCGTGCCGTGGCAGTCCGTGCATTCGATCTCGACCGCGGCCGGCATCTGCCCCGGCATCGTGCCGTCGCCCATCACGTCGCGGACCGTGTGGCAGTCGATGCAGTGCATCCCCGCCTCGTGGTGGAGGTCGGGCGGCGTGACGTTCGGGTCGTCGATGTAGAAGGTCTGGTTCAGGCGCGCGTCGGTCGTCCCCGGCACCTCGGGGCCGGCCGGCTGGCCGGGGTGGAGCTGGGCCAGCCCGCGGAAGTTCAGGCCGATCGACGCGTCGCCGTAGTGGCAGTGGGTGCAGGTATCGGTCGGGATCGCCGACGTCATCTCGTGCGTCACCGGGTGGCCCGGCTCGAACCGGTCGACCGTCGGGTCGCCCGACTTCGACAGCCCGTCGTTCGCGTACGTGACGTGGCACGCCGCGCACCCCTCCGAGCGATAGTCGCCGTCGAGCCCGAGCCGGCCGCGCACGGCGCTCCCCGGCGCCCAGAGGTGGCACCGGACGCACGCCTTCGGCGGCAGGTCGCGGTAGTGGCTGGCGAACTCGTCGCGCGGCTTGCGCGGATCGAAGCTCGGCAACGGATAGAGGACGTCGAGGTTCTCGCCGCCCTCCGGCGCCTCCGCGTCCGGATCCCCCCGCGCGAGGAACATCCCGAACCGCGACCCGCGCTCGGGGAGGACCCCGCACTCGTACATGCCGTCGCAGAGGTGCCCGGCGGTCGTGCCGTGAAGCGATCGGAGGAGGTCTTCGCACGCGCCGGCGTGGCAGGTCCCGCACGTCCGGTCGAGAACGCGGAGGTTGCTCGGGTTCCGGAACCGGAGGAAGTCCGGGTCGAAGTCGAGCGGGAGGATCCGCTCGTCGTTCGGGAGCTTCTGCTTCGGCCGGACGTGCGCCTCCTCCTTCGTCTCGGCCGCGCCGTCGCCGCCGTGGCAGTCGGTGCACGACAGCGGCTCCCACGGGTGCATGTCCTCGATGCCGTGGTGGCACGTCACGCAGAGGTCGCCGCGGCCGACGTCCTCCTCGGACGGCGCGACGAACGGAGCCGACACGCGGAGCGCGGGCGGCGCGGCGAGCAGCATCGCCGCGGCCATCGGCGCGAGGAGCAGCGCGACGCCGAGGGCGGCGGGGCGGCGCGGGTCCCTACGCAAGGATCCCCCGCATCACCCGCCCCTTCGCGAGCTC
>JAUIEL010000282.1 GCA_030428825.1 bacterium | reverse complement strand
GACGGCCGGGGACGTCGACGGCGACGGCTTCGCGGACGTCGTGGTCGGCGCGCCCGGATACACCACCGGCAGCCCCGGCGTCCAGGGAGCGGTGTTCGTCTACCGGGGAAGCGCGGCCGGACTGGCGACCGCGGCGACCTTCCAGCGCACGCTGTTCGAGGCGAACCCCTCGTTCGGCAACGCGGTCGCCACCGCGGGCGACGTGAACGGCGACGGCTGCTCCGACATCATCCTCGGCGCGCGCACCTTCACCAACGGTCAATCGAACGAGGGGCGGGCGCAGGTCCACCTCGGCTCGAAGGACCCGCTGAACCTCGACAGCCCCGCCTGGTCCGCGCAGGGGACCCAGGCCGGAGAACGGTTCGGCTCGGCGGTCTCGCGCGCGGGCGACGTGAACGGCGACGGCTTCGAGGACTGGATCCTCGGCGAGCCGGCCTACTCCAACGGCGAGACGGGCGAGGGGAGGGCCCTCGTCCACCACGGGTCGTTCTCGACGTCGACGCCGGCCTGGACGTACGAGAGCGACACCTCGTTCTCCGCGCTGGGACACTCCGTCTCGGAGGCGGGGGACGTCAACGGCGACGGATACTCCGACGTCATCGTCGGCTGGCCGAAGCGACTCAACCAGTCGGGCTCCGAAGGAGGCGCGCTCCTCGTGTTCAACGGCTCGAGCTCGGGCCTGAGCGCCGCGCCGGCGACCCTCATCGAGGGGGCGCATCCGGGTCAGCAGCTCGGGACCTCCGTCTCCACCGCGGGCGACGTGAACGGCGACGGCTTCCTCGACGTGATCGCCGGCGCGCCCTACTACCAGAAGTTCGGCGTGGCGGTCGGCCGCGCGACGGTCACGCACGGCGGACCGGCGGGGATCTCCTCCTCGGGAGCCGTGAACTGGGCCGCGACGGGCGAGGGCCTGAACGACCGGTTCGGGATCTCGGTCTCCACCGCCGGCGACGTGAACGGCGACGGCTACTCCGACGTGCTCGTCGGCGCCCCGGGCTACGCCGGCACCGGTCGCGTCTACACCTTCCACGGCTCGGCGTCCGGGCTCTCCTCCACGTCGGCGAAGTCCCTGCTCGGGTTCCAGTCCTCCGCCGACTTCGGGTTCTCGGTCTCCGAGGCCGGGGACTTCGACGCGGACGGTTTCACCGACGCGATCGTCGGCGAGCCGCTCCACTCGGGCAAGGGCCAGGCCCACCTCTACAAGGGGATGAGCCCCTCCTCCAATCCGACGGGGACGATGGTCGGACTCCAGCCGGGGGACCGGCTCGGCCACTCGGTGTCGGCGGCCGGCGACGTCGACGCCGACGGCTTCGCCGACGCGATCGCCGGCGGCCCGCGTACCGACGGCACGGGGAACAGCGGATACGCGTTCGTCGCGTTCGGAAACGCCGACAGCTCGGTGGTCCCGGCCCCCCTCGGCGTGGGGATTCCGGGCGACCAGTACGGCCACTCCGTCTCCTCGGCCGGGGACGCGAACGCCGACGGCTACGCGGACGTCCTGGTCGGCGCCCCCGATCACGACGCCGCGGGCCTCACGGATCGCGGCGCCGCGTACATCCACCTCGGCCGCGCCGCGCCGACCACGACACCGTTCGGCCCTCCGCGTCCCCGCCAGCGGCGCGGCAACGACGGCGGCCCGATCCCGCAGCTCGGCGTCACGCCGCTCGACGGATTCCGGATGCAGATGCTCGGCCGGTCGCCGTTCGGGCGCGGGAAGGTCCGGCTCGAGTGGGAGATCTCCGCCTCCAACGGGCCGTTCACGGCGACCGGCCTGAGCCCGAAGTCCGACACCGGAACGGGAGGGACGACGATCACCGAGGTCTCCCCCACCCTCGGCGAGGGGCTCTACTCCTGGCGCGCGCGCGTCGTCCACGACAAGGCGACGACGCCGTTCCTGCCGGCGGGTCCGTGGCGGACCATGCCCTGGAACGGCGGGACCGAGGGGGACCTCCGCGTGAAGCACGTCCCCGCGAACCTGGCGCTCGAGTCGGCCGCCCCGGTCACGGCGACGCACGAGCTGAAGACCGCCCCGCCGGGTCCCGTGACCCGGAGCGTGAAGAACACGGGCGGCTTCGCGTTGAGCTGGAAGGCGACGCCCTCCGCGCCGTGGGTGACCGTCTCCCCGGCGGCCGGCGCGGGGCTCCTCTCGGGCGACCCGTCGCCCGCGGTCTCGATCGGGTTCGACCCGTCGCAGCTCCCGGCGGGGATGGAGGTCGGGGCGCACACCGCGTCGGTCCGGTTCGAGAACGCGAACGACGCGTCCGACTTCGTCGACGTTCCGGTGACGCTGACCGCGGCGTACAAGATGTTCGTCCCCGGGGACACGCTGGTCGGGCAGATCGACGGTCCGCTCGACTCGCTCGGGGCCTCGTCGGAGGGGTTCGTCGGGATGAAGCTGCCGGTGACGTTCTCCGGCGCCACCCAGAAGATGAAGCTCCTGGTCACGGTCCAGGGCGGCGGCAAGGCGAAGACGAAGAAGGTCACCGTGAAGCCGGGAAAGACGAAGAAGGTGACGCTCAAGTTGAAGAGCGACGGCCTGTACGGCGTCACGATCCGGACCACGAAGGGGACGGGACCGCTCCAGATCGCCACCGGACTGAAGCTGTCGAAGCTCGCCAAGCCGAGCACGGTGACGCTCAAGTCGAAGAACCCGGCGACGCACCCGACGGCGCTGGTGCGCGCGCTCCCCGGCGCGACGCTCTCCGCCACGCTCCTGCCGAACTCGAAGTTCCAGGGGCAGGTGGCTCTGACCGTTCGGAACCCCGAGAACGTCCAGCTCGACACGGCCGCCTTCCAGCAGCCGGCGGGGACCGGCGGCCTCGCGCTGCAGGGGCTGCCGCTTCCGCTCGCCGGGACGTACACGCTCTCGGTGAACGGCGGCGGGTTCGTCTCGAAGAAGGCGAAGGTCGCGGTGACGCTCACGCCGACCCAGCCGCCCCTGGGATCGAGCGTGATCGTGCTCCCCTGACGCGGCCCGCCCCACCCGACCGGCCCGTTCCGCGGCGACGCGGGACGGGCCGGTCCTCGTTCGGTGCCCGACTCTCGACCCCGCGCGGCGACGCCTTCCTGGTGCCGTCGGACGCCTCCGACGCGGGCGGGGGCGACGAGTTCCGCGACGTCTTCCCGCACCCGGCCCGGGTGACGATCCAGGAGGTCCGGTTCACGCCCCCCGGAGAAGGCGTCCCGGCCCCTCGCATTCGGAACGTCAGGCTCGGCGGGATGGCGGCGTGGAGCGTCGATCGACCATCGGCCGACGCCTCCTCGGGCGACCGCCCGTCAGTCGAAGGACGACGTGATAGACTCTCCGTGATCGACGGTCGTTCGCCGCTCTCCTGCCGGAATCCAGAACGCGGCGGCCGCCTCGACCCCAGCCCACGATCGGTCCGGAGATGACCCCGAAGCCCGAACCGTGTTCCGAGCGCCCCGCGGGCGTCACCCATCTCCTCGGCCGGATCAGGGCCGGGGACGGAAGCGCCGTGGACCAGCTCCTCCCCCTGGTCTACGACGAGCTGCGGGCGATGGCGCGGGGCGTCTTCGGGGACCGCCGCGGCCACACGCTCCAGCCGACGGCGCTCGTCCACGAGGCGTACCTGAAGCTCGCCGAGAATCTCGAGGGCCTCGAGGGGCGTCGCCACTTCCTGGTCGTGGCCGGGAAGGCGATGCGTCAGGTCGTCGCCGACCACGCTCGCGGTCTCGGCGCGGCGAAGCGCGGCGGCGGACGGCGCGCGGTGACGCTCGACACCGACCTCACCGGAGAGGCGGGGAGCGCGATCGACCTCGTCCAGCTCCACGAGTCGCTCGAGCGGCTCGCCGCGCTGAACGAACGTCACGCGCGCGTGGTCGAGCTCCGCATCTTCAGCGGGTTCTCGGTCGAGGAGACCGCGGAGGTCCTCGGCGTCTCGGCCCGCTCGGTGAAGTCCGACTGGGCGATGGCGAAGGCGTGGCTGCGCAAGGAGCTCCGCGCCGACGGCTGAGCATGGACCCGGACCGCTACGCGCTCCTGACCGAGATCGTCTCCGCCGCGCTCGAGCGGACCGAGGAGGAGCGCGCGCGCCTCCTCGACGAGCGCTGCGCGGCCGACCCGACGCTGCGGCGGGAGGTCCTCGAGCTGCTCGCGCTCGCGGACGACGCGGACTCCCGCGACCTGTTCAGCGAGACCGGCGTCGCCGCGGCGCGCGACCGCCTCGAGCTCCTCGTGGAGGGCGTCGACGAGCCGGACGGCGCGTGGCTCCCCGAACGGATCGGCGGATACCGGATCGTCCGCTCCCTCGGATCGGGCGGCATGGGCGTCGTGTACGAGGCCGAGCAGGAGTCGCCCCGACGGCGGGTCGCGGTGAAGCTGCTCCACCCGCTCCACGCCACGCCGGAGCGTCGGCGCCGGTTCCGACGCGAGGCCGAGATGCTGGGCCGACTCCAGCACCCGGGGATCGCCCAGATCCTGGAGGCCGGGTTCTTCGACGCCGGCCGCGGCGCCCAGCCGTTCCTCGCCATGGAGCTGGTCCACGGGGACGACCTTCGCCGCCACTGCGACCGCGCCCGACTCGACGTCCGGGGCCGACTCGGGATCCTGGCGCGGGTCGGCGACGCCGTGCACGCCGCTCACGAGCGGGGCGTGATCCACCGCGACCTGAAGCCGGAGAACGTGCTCGTCGACGCGCACGGCCAGCCGAAGGTCCTGGACTTCGGCGTCGCGCGCGCGAGCTCCTCCTCGGCCTTCCTCTCCACGATGGTGACCGAGGAGGGGCAGCTCGTCGGGACGCTGTCGTACATGGCCCCCGAGCAGCTCCGGTCGTCGCCGGACGCGCTCGACGCCCGCGCCGACGTCTACGCCCTCGGCGTCCTCGGCTTCGAACTCCTCACCGGCCGGCTCCCCCACGACGTCGCCGACCTGCCGATCTCCGCCGCGGTGGCCCGCCTCGCCGAGGCGGACGTGCCGCGGGCCGGAGAGTTCGCGCCCGCGCTGCGCGGCGACGTCGAGACGATCCTCGGCAAGGCGCTCGAGGCCGAGCCGGCGCGTCGCTATCCCACGGCCGCCGCGTTCGTCGACGACCTCCGGAGGTGGCTCGGCGACCGTCCGATCGAGGCGCGGCCGCCGACCCGCGTCTACCGGGCGCGGAAGTTCGTGCGGCGCCACCGCGGCCTGACGCTCGGGGCCGCCGCGACGCTCCTGACCCTCTGCGCCGGCCTCGCGGTCGCCGTCGTGCTCGCCGACCGGGAGCGCGACCAGCGGCGGCGCGCGGAGGCGAACCTGGACGCGAGCCGGCGGAACGAGGCGCGCGTCGTCGCGACGCTCCTGGAGGCCGCGCGCGACGCCGCGGACCGGGGGGACACCTGGTACGCGTCCTCGCTGCACCGGCAGGTCCCCGAGGCGGGGCGCGGGTGGTGCTGGGACCTCCTCGCCCGCCGCCTCCCGGAGCGGATCGACGTGCCGCACGACCTCCCGAAGTTCTCCCGGCTGCCGCGGGAGCAAGTGGGGACCCGCTGGCGGTTCCTCGACGACGAGCGGATCGTCGCCTTCGACCGGTCGCGCGGCGCCGTCTCGGTGGTCCGGGTCGCGCCGACGCGGGAGGAGCGCGCGCTGTTCGGCGATCTCGGCCTCGACCGGCTCGGCGAGCCGACGCCGACGGGGCTGGTCCTCGGCCGGCGCGACGGCGAGACGCTCCTGCTCGACCTCGAGCGGGAGGAGGTGCGGGGGCGCTGGCCGACCGCGGCCGGCGTCGAACTCGGAGGCGTGAGCGACGACGGCCGCACCGTCGCGGTGCAGGTCTCCCCGTCCCGCGCCGAGGTGTGGGTCGACGGCGAGCGGCGCCACGTCGTCGACGTCGGCGCCGCCGGCTCCGACGTCCAGACGCCGCACGCCGGCGTCTCCCCCGACGGGCGGACCGTGTTCGTGAATCGGCAGACCGAGCTCGTCCTCCTCGACGTCGACGCGGGGACGGAGCGGACGCTCCTCCCGCACGGCGGCCACGACCGGATCGTCGGCCGCGGGCTCGCGCGCGGCTGGCTCTCCGCGCAGTGGAAGGAGGGGGAGCGGCGCCGGTTCGCGGTCCGGGTGCAGGCGGAGGGGGAGGCGATCCTCGACGGGGGCGACGGGGAGATCCCGATCGGCCGGGGGGTCTCGTCGTTCGGCGCGCCGCGCGACGGCGCGTTCGTGGCGTACTCCGCGGGGAACACGATCCGGCTCCGGCACCCGACGCTCGCGTCGCCGGCCCTCCTCAGCCGGTTCCAGGACCGGCTCGGCTGGGCGCGGGCGGAGTCGGCCTTCGTCACGGTCGCGGAGGTGTCGCCCGGCGGCCGACGGCTCCTCGTCCTCACCCTCGACCGGCTCCCGTGGCTCGTCGACCTCGTCCCGCCCGGCGGCGACCGCGGCGCCGACCCCCGATCGCGGGCGTACGTCGAGCACGACCGCTACCTCTACCACCTCGCGATCTCCCACGACGGCGCGCTGGTCGCCTCCGCGTCGGCGTCCGAGCCGCTCGTGCGGATCTGGGACTCCCGGACGCTCGAGACCGTGCGGACCGTCGAGCGACGCTGCCGCGAGTTCACGAGCCACGACGCGTTCATGGCGTTCTCGCGGGACGACGAGCGGCTCGTGATGACGACGCCGATGCCCGGCGGGGAGGGCGCGGCCGTCGTCGAGTGGGATCTCCTGGGCGACGCGGTGACCACGGTCCGGCCGGACGAGCCGTGCCTCGCGGGGAACCACCTCCCGCTCCTCGACCTCTTCCTCGACCGGCTCGACCCCGCCCCGCGCGAGCGCCTGGGGCAGAAGGCGCAGATGGTCGGACGGGACGCGGTCGCGGTCTGGCGCCGACACCGGGACACCGGCGCGCCGGCGGACCGACCCCCGGGGTCCGACCGCGGGGTTCGCTGGCGCACGGTGGAAGGATCGGCGCCGTGGCCCGGCCACCGCCCGCTCGCGCTCGCCGTCCACCCGACGCGGGACGAGATCGCCGTCGTCGACTCCGAGCGGGTCTCGTTCGACGCGCACGCCGCGTCCGGGGCGCTCACCGTCCGCTCGGCCACGGACGACGCGGTGCTCGACGTCGTCCCGCTCCCCCGCCAGCCGTGGTGCGTCGCCTACTCCCCCGACGGGGACCGGATCGCCGTCGGCAGCAACGACGGCTTCGTGTCCGTGCTCGACCCCGAGTTCCTCACGATCCGGTACGAGTTCCGGGCCCACGACCAGTACGTCCACTCGCTGGTCTGGACCCCCGACGGCCGGCGGCTGGTGACGCTCTCCGGGGACGCGGAGGTCCGCGTCTGGGACCCGAGGCCCGCGGCCGTCGTCGCGGCCGAGCGCGAGCGCTGGGCCGCGCTGCGCGCCGCGATGGCCGCGCGGCCGGACCTCGACCGGCGCTTCGACTCGCTCCAGGGAGAGGAGCGGTCCGCCGCCCGGGTCGAGCGGATCCGCCGAGCCGGGGCCGCCGGCGAACGCTGAGAGATTCGTCCCGGATTCCGCTGCCCCTCCGGCGCGGATTCTCCGTGCACCCCGACGGCGGCACGCCCACCCGGGCGACGGCCGTCCGTCCGCCGGAGGAACCCCATGCGTCCCGTCTCCCAGACCCTGCTCGTCGCCGCCCTGACCGCGCTCTCCGCGCAGGCGTCGCCCCCCGCCCCGCCGCCGCCCGCCGATCCGACGCCGGACTGGCTCGACGCCGTCCAGGACGAGATCCGCCGCGCGGAGTACGACGTGACGTCGGTCGGCGAGGCGGACCACCGCGCGACGAACCGGGCGCAGGGATTCGAGGTCGGCTTCTCGGCCGAGGGGCTCCGGATCGCGCCGGCGCCGGGCTCGACCCGCGACTTCGAGTGGCGGCTCGCCCTCCGCCGCGTCGGACGCGGGGACGCGCTCGTGCCGGTCTCGTCCCCCGAGCTCGCGGTCGAGGGGAATCGCGTCGAGCTCCGGCGAGGCGACGTCGTCGAGTGGTACGTCAACGACGCCCGCGGCGTCGAGCAGGGGTTCGACCTCGCGGAGCGCCCGGCCGGCGCCGCCGACGTGCGCGTCGTCGTCGACCTCGCGGTCTCCGGTTCGCTCGACCCGCGAGCGTATCCGGGAGGGATCGAGTACGCGGACGCGGACGGCGCGGCGGTCGTCCGGTACGAGAAGCTGATCGTCCTCGACGCGACCGGCCGCGAGCTGCCGTCGACGATGACGTCCGGCGCCGGCTCCATCCGCCTCGAGGTCGACGACCGCGAGGCGCGCTACCCGATCGTGATCGACCCGCTCATCGACAACCCCGCCTGGGAGGTCGAGGGGGGCTCGGCGAACGGACAGTTCGGCTTCTCCGTCGCGACGGCCGGGGACCTCGACGCGGACGGATACTCCGACGTGATCGTCGGCGCGCCG